>JBKCGW010000385.1:0-1767 GCA_046303175.1 Flavobacteriales bacterium | reverse complement strand
TACAGGGCTGCCGCGGATGCAAAACCACCACTGTTGCTCCGGCTACAGGACTTACCAGCTATTGCACAACAACTGAACAGATTTATAATCTGAAGAAGGATATGAGTGTGAATGATGTGAATACCATTTTGGGCGTTCCTCCAACCGACATCTACATCAACCAAAAAGATGGAACAAAGATTATTTCATACAAGTACAAACTGAAGTATCAGAAGGTTGCTTCTGGTCAGCAGGACTCTGAAATGTCGCTTCGCGGTGGCGAAGAAATGTTTCGCGATGAGGCGAACCTGTTCGTCATCTTCGATGCAAACAGCAACAAGTTGCTCTATTACGTTACCGACAAGGGTCGCAAAGAAGCAAAAGACTTGATAGGTAAGTCAATTGAATTGAAATACAGCAATCAGTAATCCCAAGCTCAACAGTCATGAGAAAATTATTACTGGGAATGGTCTTGCTTGCATGCTCTTCTTGGGCGTTTGCGCAGGTTCCGAATTTTGTAACGTCTATTGAATTGGCAAATTTGCGAGTGGGCGATACGAAATTGAAGTGTGTGGAAACATTGGGTGGTCAATATCCCTTTGATGTATTGACGGCCGATTTCAACGGATGCGAAGTATATCATTACATGTACAAAAAGCCTAAGCATAAGTTTAAGTTATCTGATTTAAGCAGAGCTTCTCTTAATGGCGGAACGCGGATGTACAATACCCCATCCGATGCCTATTTGGTATTTAAGAATGGTTTACTGGAGTTGGTGGTTACGGACATTGGTTGGGAAGACGCCATGAAATTGGTGGATGACCTGGGCGAGGTTCGTGCAGCATGCCGTGAAGAAGGCTTGCGCGGTTGCACAGATGAGCTAGCTCTCAATTATGATGATGGAGCGGTTATCGACAACGGCAGCTGTGAGTATCCTCCTTGCGGTTATGCTCTGAACCCCGACTTCAATCCCAAGAAGCCGGTATCTGAGTGCAACTCTCGATTCATCTCGATTAAGGAAGATGTTGTAATAGAGGAAGTGATTAATCAATGCTCGGATTGCGAATTGATAGAAAAGCTTGTGGGCGGTAATGCTTCAGTGAATGTCACTTTGAAAATGAATTCAAATGGACGTGTTCAACTGAATGAACCTGTTAAGAGCGATGCTAGTGCTAAGCCAAAGGGGAAATAATCCAATTCCTTCATAATAAAAAATGCCTGACTTGTCAGGCATTTTTTTAATACGTTAGTTTTAATTGCATCTCAGAACACATCCTATGAAATTTCTCCTTCTGTTTGTCTTGATTGCTATAAGCAGCAAAGGAATTTGCCAACGTATACCCGCTCTGAATTTCATTCTAACGAATGCGCTTTGCGAGCAGGATGAAACCGATAGGTACAACAGAGTTGGGATGTCAATCCTAACAACGAAAACACGCCGCTTGGATGCTGATCCAAACGAGTTCTTGACGGTCGCTCTTTTGAAGTATCTGCCTAAAAAATTCGATGTAAACCGCTTGGGTTACGGAGATCTTGAAACGGCACGTCATCGACCGGGGACAACAAAGCGTAACTCAAGCCTTATTGCAGGTGAGTTACGCAGCAGGGGTATTTACCAAAACGTGCTCGATCGAATCATGATTCCGTGGGAGAAAATAGGGGAGAACCCGGACGTTTATCCTAAAGAATTTAAAAAGCGTATCTACAAAAGCAAAACCAAATTGGATGTCGACAACAATAAGTTTTAGGCCAAGCAACACGACAATTTTGTTTTTGATTATTTGCAGG
>JBKCGW010000384.1:0-15915 GCA_046303175.1 Flavobacteriales bacterium | reverse complement strand
CAGGAGAACTGGCGCATCAACGGCTCCTATCAGGTTCATCCGAATATCCAGCTTCGCTCACGTGCCGAATGGTCAGTGTTCACGCAAGAAGGCGAGAAAAGCAACGGGTTTGTAATCTACCAGGATGTGAACTACAAACGCCTGGGCTCGAAGGCTAGCTTCACCTTGCGCTACGCCATCATGGATTGCCCCGAATGGAACGCTCGCATTTATGCCTACGAAAACGATGTGCTGTATGCCTTCAGCATACTGCCCTACACCGGAAGGGGCTCTCGGGTTTATGGAATGGTCAAGTGGGATGTGGCACGGGGAGTAGATCTTTGGGTGCGTTATGGCACTTTCCTTTACAATCAAAACCGCGTCATTACCGATCAATCGGCCGATCCAACAGAACTCGTGAAATCGGATGTCCACATCCAACTCCGTTTGCAATTCTGATATTTTTTGAAATTATTAGCCATTTATTGTTGATAAATGTGCCTTCAGACGTATCTTCGCGTAAATTCTCACGTAGAATTATATAGACTTACTCAACGCATGAAGAGAATCTTTACACTGCTTGTACTCACTTTTCTGATGTTTGGCTCAACAGCCAGCGCTCAGAGCAGTGCGCAGCATCCGATTTCTTCTGCGCGCATTCTAGGCATGGACGGAAGGGTTGAACTCGTTTTCGATGAACCCATGGAAGACGCATTTACCATCAGCGTAATGGACCTGACCGGCAAGGCGATTTTCACGCACACGCATCAACATTCGGCAGAACCTTGTCAATTTGTAGAAATACCGGTTGAGAATCTCAAGCGAGGTATCTACATGGTGCGAATCATAGGGGATGACGGTAAAACCAAAACCCTCAAACTACAGCGGAACTAAATTACATCAAGTATATTCGAAGAAGCCATCTGATCACGTTCGGGTGGCTTTTTTGTTTACTTCACATGACGAATCTTCACGAGCGGACTGAACAGGTATTCGTGCTTGGTAGATTCTTCGAAGCAACGGTATCGCGTTCGCAATCGCTCGCCCTTTATGAATACACGGTGATCGCGTCCATAAACAAAACGAGCGTTGTGCGGAATATCGTCGAGCAGCTGAATATCGGGATGGCTCTTCTTATCGTAGCGCGCAAGCGTTTTGGACAAATGAATATCGGAGCATGTTGAAGCAGCCGGGTTTGATAGGTAGGAAGAGATTGCCTTGGCCACATCATCCGGAAATACATTGCGACGCAAAAAAGGCCCGAGCGTTTGTTTGAAACAACCCTTCCATTCGGCGCCGTGCGGTTTCACGCGATCACGATGATCCAGATAGGTTATCAAGTGCGCCAACTCGTGCATCAGTGTAATCAGAAATGCATACTTGTTGAGGTTGCCATTCACAGTAAGCACATGACGTCCACCCCGAGGATCGGCCGTGAAATCGCCCAATTTGGTTGAACGTGGTTCCGTAATTACCAAATGATGCGGATACTCCCGCAGCTTGTCACATGCCAACGACAGTGCCTCAGCCGGAAGAAATGGCTTAAGGGCGGCTTCCAGGTTGGTACTGTTCTTCATGCGCAGCACGTTGTGTAGTCCATTCGATGCGGTCTTCCCACTTGGGACAGCTGTTGCACTTGCGCTTTTTGTTGGAAGCACATGCAGATAAAAGCACAACAATCGTCAAAGCAGGTAAAACAAATTTTCTCATGCTCGCCATAGATTTGTTGATTTACTTGCGAATATAGCGGTTTATATGGCAGACAATTGGGTCAACATCCTTCTAATTTTCATCGGCGCAGTCGGTTGGTTGGTTTCAGCAGGCCCTGTGCTCAAGTACATGATTTACCTATCGGAAAAGGATTTCCGTTGGCCGTTGGTTGGCTGGTTTTCCGCCATAATATGCAGTATTTTCATGCTAAAACTCAGTCTTTTCGCCTCACTTGGATGGCCCGAACCGAATTCATGGTCTAGCCGATTTTTCTTCCCAATACTCCTTTTTGCATCGCCTTTGGTACCAATAACGGTCGAAACAATCAGGTCTAGAAAAAAGTAATCACGCTCATTCACGTTGCGATGTGCATAGCCCATGAAGTTTATCTCGCCACGTACAATTCGGTGAAGTAAGTTTGAAGAACATGTCAACCATGTATTTCCATATCGGCAAGTACTTCCTCCTCATGGTAAACACCTTTACCAAACCGGAGAAGCGAAAGATTTATTGGAAACTAATCGTTCAGGAAGTCGATAAAATAGGGTTGCAGTCCTTAGGCATTGTTGCGTTGCTTTCCCTATTCATGGGAGCGGTTGTGACGCTGCAAACAGCAGCCAATATTGATAGTGGCTGGATACCTCGCTGGACCATTGGTTTTACAACCCGTCAAACCATGATATTGGAATTTTCTTCCACCATTGTTTGTCTCATTCTTTCAGGTAAAGTAGGCGGGAATATTGCCTCCGAAATAGGCACGATGCGCATTACCGAGCAAATCGATGCCATGGAAATCATGGGTATCAATTCGGCGAGTTACCTGATACTTCCGAAAATCGTAGCAGCACTATTCATCTTTCCATTCATGGTAGTGCTGGCCATGTTCACCGGTATTTCTGCCGGCGCATTCGTGGGGTATACAACCGGAGTTACTTCACTCAATGACTTCGAATACGGCTTACAATACTCATTTGAATTGTGGCAAGTAAGCTATTCGCTCATCAAAACTTTCTTCTTTGCCTTCATCATTACCAGCGTAAGCGCATACCATGGTTATTACACAAACGGCGGTCCCAGAGAAGTAGGCGCGAGCAGCACTCGTGCGGTAGTATATAGCATGGTGCTCATCCTCGTTGCTAATTACATTCTAACGCAATTGTTGTTGCTATGATCGAGGTGAAGAACATATCGAAAAGCTTCGCCGGCAATCCCGTATTGAAGAACATTACTACCGAGTTTTTCCCCGGTAAAGTGAACTTCATCATCGGAAGAAGCGGTTCCGGAAAATCAGTGCTTACCAAGTGTATTGTGGGTTTGATGGAGGTTGACCAAGGTGAGATATTCTTTGACAAGCGTAACTTCACTATTTTGGATCGATGGGATCGCAAAGACATTCGCCAAGAAATGGGCATGCTGTTTCAAGGCAGCGCGCTCTTTAGTTCGCTTACGGTAGAAGAGAATATCCTCTTCCCGCTTCAGATGTTTAGCACCATGAGCAAAAGCGAAATGCTCGATCGCGTAAATGTGTGTCTCAAGCGCGTGAATCTGGAAGGGAAAAACCATCTTTACCCTAGCGAATTATCGGGGGGAATGCAAAAGCGAACCGGCATTGCGCGTGCCATCGCCATGAATCCACGCTATCTATTCTGCGACGAACCCAACTCCGGGCTTGATCCGCAAACAGCCATTGTAATCGACAATCTTATTCGGGAAATCACCTACGAGTTCAATTCAACAACGGTCGTCATCAGTCACGACATGAACTCGGTGCTTGAAACCGGTGACCACATTAACTTCATCTATCAAGGAGAACTCTCTTGGCGTGGCAACAAAACCGAGATTCTTCACACCAATAATGACGCACTGAACAACTTCGTTTTCCCATCGAAGTTTATGCAGCAAATTCGTGAGAAGCTGAAGGGGTAGACTGCTGATTACGGATGACGAATTACGGATTACGGATTATCGATAATGGATTGGGGTGTGAAGGTGCTTTCTAGCGAAACACGCTCAAACGCTCAGCATCCAATCGAAGGAAAATGAAGAGCAGTAATGTAAAGCCCATCAACGACGAACCTCCATAACTCATGAATGGCAAGGGAATACCAATAATAGGCGCTAACCCTATTACCATGCCCACGTTGATGAGCAAGTGCAGGAAGAAAATGGATGCAACACAATAACCGTAGATGCGGGAAAACTGTGACCGCTGGCGTTCGGCCATGTTGATGATGCGCACAATCAGAAACACAAACAGCGCAACTACTGCAAAACTCCCAAAGAAGCCCCACTCTTCCGAAATAACACTGAAAATAAAGTCGGTCCAGCGCTCTGGCACGTACTTGTTTTTGGTCATCGGACCTTTCATGTAACCTTGCCCAATGAGTCCTCCATTACCCACTGCAATCTTGGCCATGCGCGCATTGTAACCGGGGTCATCCTTTTTCTTCGTTGTAACGGCAGCTGCATCAGCTGACTCCGCATCGGATAACATCGCATCGCGATCTTCCTCCTTCTCTTCCAAACCCAGCGTAACATAGATGCGGGTTTTCTGGTGCTTTTGAAGAACTCCATCAACCATGAAGTTCACCGAGTAGCTGAAACCAATTGCTGCTGCTGTAGAAAGGAAGGCGATGAGATACAGCTTTCTTCGGTTGCGAGGAACTACAAAGTTTCGAATGAGAACCATGAAGATTGTTCCTATCACAAATACAATACTCATAAGAACGAACACCCCGCTTTGTTCGCCGAAATAGGGATACTCGATACGGTTAAAGCCTGTGATAATGCTGAGTACACCAAACACGACGGCACCAAGACCAATGATGAGGATGTTACCCGAAAGACCTTCGCGATACAAGGCCAAAATGAATGCGACGAACGTGAGTAGCGAACCCACATCGGGCTGCAACAATATGAGAACGGCAGGCAATCCGATGATTAAACCTGCCATGAAACGCGGTTTCCAGCTATTGAAGCGTGTTTTGGTATTCGAAATATACTTGGCCAACATGAGGCCCACACCAATCTTGGCAAACTCAGCCGGCTGCAACGCAAAGCCTCCTAGTTGTATCCAGGCCTTTGCACCATTTACCGTGGTACCAATCGCCAGAACAAGTCCTAGAAGCAATATGAAAACGGAATAGATGACGATTGCAAACTTGTTAAAGAATTCACCCTCCATATACAGCACGAGGAAAGCAAGAAATGCGCTTATCACTATAAACATAAACTGCTTGCCATACTCCTGACTGATGTCGAAAGGGCTTGGGTTAATATCCACAACCGCTGCGCTGTAGATATTCATCCAACCAAACAGCACCATGATACCGTAGACAATTACAGTCAACCAATCCACATTGGCCAGGGGGTGTTGTCTTGGTGCGCTCATCGGTCGAGGAAGTTTGCGTCGAGTATTACTTTCTCACGGGCCTTGCTGCCTTCGGCAATGGAGTCGTTGAGGTATTGCTCAATCATAAGTGTCGCAACCGGCGCGCTCCAGGTACCCCCAAATCCGGCGTTTTCAGTATAAACGGCAACTGCAATCTTTGGGTTATCCTTCGGGGCGAAGCAAATGAATACAGCATGGTCTTCTTTTCCACCGGCATTCTGAACGGTTCCCGTTTTTCCACAAACCACTATATCCTTAGGTGCAGCGCGCCATGCGGTACCACCGGGTTGCAATACCTTTTCCATTGCATTGATAACTGTTGTGAAGTGCGTTGAGTCAATTCCCAACTGATAGCGCTTCATGTATTCTTCGCGCGGCGCTCCACCCAAGCCAATCTGCTTCACCGTGTGCGGTGGCACATACCATCCCTTGTTGGCAATAACACAGGCCATGTTGCACATCTGCAATGGAGTAACCAGCATCTCACCTTCACCGATACTCAGCGAGTAAATGGTGCTGAATGCCCATTGCTCCTTTCCATACCATTTGTCATAGAATGAAACACCCGGAACGCTACCTGTTTTCACACCCGGGATATCCGAATGCACATCGGTACCGAAACCAAATTGCGTGATGTAACTCTGCCAAATTTCCAAACCCAGGCGCGCATCCTTGAAACGGCTACTGTTGTCACGATCCGCCTCCACCACACGGTGCATCACTTCGCGGAAATACGGATTGCATGAGTGAACGATTGCCATCTCCAGGTCGTCGTTGCTATGGCTTCCGTGGCAACCAATTACACCGCGATTGCAGTGAATGCGCGTTTGTGGAGTAATCGCACCCGTTTGCAATGCAGTTAAGGATTGAGCCAATTTAAAAATCGAGCCCGGGCGATATTGAGCTTGTGTGGCACGATTGAATAGAGGTTTCTGAGGATCGTTGTTGAGTACGTTGAAATTGTGGCCGCGCACACGCCCCACAAGCAAATTCGGGTCGTATGTCGGTGCAGAAACCATCGCCAAAATTTCACCGGTAGAGGGCTCAATTGCCACAATACAACCGCGCTTATTCTGCATCAATTTCTCACCATACGCCTGCAAGTCGGCGTCCATGGTGCACACCAAATCCGTTCCCGGAGTAGCAGGCTTGTCTTCCTTATTCCCTGCGTGCTCGCGTATGTTTCCGACATTATCGCGAAACGCATAATTGATCCCCTTCACGCCGCGCAATTCCAATTCGTATGACTTCTCAATACCACTTTTTCCCAAGTATTCTTGCTTGGTGTAATAGGGATTCTTCTTGTACTCTTCGGGCGAAATTTTTCCTACGTCACCCAGAAACAGCGAGCCTACACTTTGCGGATACACGCGCAGTGTTCGCGACTCCGCATAGAAGCCCTTGTACTTATACAATTGCTCCGACATCGCAGCGTAATCGCTCGGCGTAATTTGTTCAACAAGCAACTGAGGTCGGTGAAATTCGCCGCGAGCACGGGCCTTCGCGAAAAGAATATCAATATCCTCTTTTTTTATTCGGAGTAACTTACAGATTGAAGTGGTATCAAACTCACCCACCTTCTTAGGCACGACCATAAGGTTATAAACCGTCTGGTTCGTCACGAGCATCTTTCCCGTGCGATCATAAATAATTCCGCGCGGAGGATACAGGGGGATTTCCTCTTCCGTAAGTGCAGTAGCCTGTTCCTTCCACGTAGAGTTCACAACCTGCAAAAAGAACAAACGAATTATATAAATGATTGCAATTACGCAAACGATGAGAATGATGGTAATCTTTCGTCCGTCGTATTGATTCACAGCTGCGCGCCTTTAGAATTGTAAATCAGGTATTGCCCGATAGTCATCAAAATCAGTGTTGCCAAGGTACTCAGCAGAATATGAAATACTTGGTATAAAAAATCTGAAAAGCGGAATACCTCCATGAAGAAGAACCAGCTGTGATGAGCCAGTGTAAGCACACCCGCGTAGGTAACATACCAAGCAAGCCCCATGCGCTGCACCGTTGGTCGCTGCGTGAGATCATATCCTTCACGCGGTGCGAGTACTTTCTGTACGACGGTTTGCATAAAGCCAAGAAAGACGCACGCCGAAGTGTGCAATCCCACGGGGCCTGAGAAATAATCCATCATCATCCCCACGAAAAATGCCACAACCATTACCATCCAACGAGGTGTTTCGAATGGAAGCATGAGAATACCGAAAATGTAAATCCACGGAAAAATCAGTCCGTCAAAAAGCTGCACACGACTTACGATGAGTGCCTGCAGCAATACCAGAAACACAATACGTATGATATTAACGCTTACTGTTTGCAGCATCTTGTTGTTCTACTTTATTCAATAATGTGTCTTGCTCCTGCTTGAAAATATCGCTCACTACCAATACATGATCGAGCCTTCGGAAATCGGCGCCCATTCTCACCTTGATGACGTGGTAGTCGTTATCACTATCATCTACCCATTCCACCGTTCCTACGTGAATATTGGCCGGGAAATAAGTTGAATAGCCGCTTGTGACGAGTGTGTCACCGGGTGCAACGGGAATGTTTTTGGGAATATCAATTACATCCGCAATTTGTGCATTGCCTCCCCGCCATACGAGAGAACCAAAAGCGCCCGACTTGCGAAGAC
The DNA here is from genome assembly GCA_046303175.1 of Flavobacteriales bacterium. GTDB lineage: Bacteria > Bacteroidota > Bacteroidia > Flavobacteriales_D > Sanyastnellaceae > JAIBBG01. The sequence continues at coordinate 8,185 of JBKCGW010000384.1, read as the reverse complement.
GCACACTTGCTTTAAAATCGGAATGTATTACCGGCATGACAACTGCGAAATGCTCACTTGCGCTGCGCACTACTCCAACGATATTTCCTCCTGCAATAACTCCCATATCTGCCTTCACACTGCCCAATAACCCGCGATCAATTACGATGTAGTTCTTCTCTCTGTTCACAGATGCATTAACCACTTTGGCCGTTCGATAAACGTAGCGTTGAATGGATGTAGTATCCTTCAAGGTGTCGATTTCCGTGCGCAGATTCCAATAATTTTCTTGTGCCGCACTTCTCAAGAAGGCGTTTTCCAGCGATAGCTGGTCATTGATTTCTCCCAACCTGAGGTATTCTGAAAGTTGGGCTCTTTGCGAATAGATTGTACCCACCCAATCGCTGCTATGACGCACGAATTCTGCACCGTGAAAGCGCGTATTCTTGAAAAGCATCGTAAGCGCTAAAGCTTGGAGGGCCAGGAAAAGAAGAAACAGGTAAAACCGACGGAGCAATGCTACTATATTCTTCATCGATTCGCTTCGCTGCTTGTGTAGGTTGAGTAATTAAGTTGAAATACGACGGTGATAAGGATCACTCACGCATCAAGAACTGGAACTTGTTGATGTTCTTCAACGCGATTCCCGTTCCGCGAGCCACTGCGCGCAATGGATCGTCGGCTACGTGAACCGGAAGTTTCGTTTTTTGACTGATGCGCTTATCGAGTCCACGCAACAGAGCGCCACCACCTGCCAAATAGATTCCGGTCTTGTAGATATCAGCCGAAAGTTCAGGCGGAGTGTTCTCCAAGCAACTCATGATAGCCTCCTCGATTTTCGAAATAGACTTGTCGAGTGCATGTGCGATTTCAGAATACGAAACTGCGATCTCTTTTGGAATACCGGTCATCAAATCGCGACCGCGTACGTTGTAATCTGCCGGTGGATTGTCGAGCTCAGGCAATGCCGCGCCTACTTCAATTTTGATTTGCTCTGCAGTGCGCTCACCAATCAAAATGTTGTGCTGACGGCGCATGTATTCTTCAATATCTTGGGTGAGTTCGTCACCCGCCACACGAATGTTCTTGTCTGTAACGATACCTCCCAGTGCAATAACAGCGATTTCAGATGTACCACCACCGATATCGATTACCATGTTACCCATTGGCTCTTCCACGTCGATACCAATACCAATCGCAGCAGCCATCGGTTCGTGAATGAGGTACACTTCTTTGGCACCCGCGTGTTCTGCACTGTCTTTAACCGCGCGCTTTTCAACCTCAGTGATACCGGATGGAATACAGATTACCATGCGCAACGATGGCTGAAACAATCCACGGCCCTTGGCTATCATCTTAATCATACCCTTGATCATGTCCTCAGCGGCATGGAAGTCGGCAATAACGCCATCCTTCAGCGGACGAATCGTCTTGATGTTCTCGTGGGTCTTTCCATGCATTTGCTGGGCAGTGCGTCCTACGGCAACCGTCTTGTTGGTTTGACGGTCGCGAGCGATGATACTGGGTTCATCAACTACCACCTTATCATTTTGAATGATGATGGTATTGGCCGTGCCAAGGTCAATGGCAATCTCCTGAGTTAAGAAGCTGAATAAGCCCATGCGTGGTTTCGTCTTGTAGTTTTTTTCCGATGGTTTTGATGCGCCTAATAGCCTGATAGTAAATGTATCCGGCAAAGCGCACTTTATCGGTTCAAATATATCTTGCCAAATCAGGATAAACAGAAGGTTACAAACGGAAAAAACGCGAGTTATTAACTACGTAATGACGAATGACCAATGGCGAGTGACGAGTGATTTGCATTCGTCATTAGCCGTTCGTCACTAGTCACTCGATTACTATTTTCGCATCCTAAAATTTATCCATTATGGCATTTACACTTGCACCTCTCCCATACGCGTTCGACGCTCTGGAACCCCATATTGACGCGCGCACCATGGAAATTCACCATGACAAGCACCACGCTGCATATACCAACAACCTCAATGCTGCCATTGCAGGCACCGATCTTGAAAATCTGACCATCGAAGAAATTTTGGTGAAGGGTTTTGACAAGATGCCCGTTCGCAACAACGGGGGTGGTTTCTACAACCACAACTTGTTCTGGGAAATCATGACTCCAGGTGGATCCAACGTTCCAACAGGTGCGCTGGCAGCCGCTATTGACGAGGCTTTTGGAAGCTTCGAAAAATTCAAAGAAGAATTCACGAAAGCGGGCGTTACTCGCTTCGGTTCAGGTTGGGCCTGGTTGTGTGTGCACAAAGGAGGCAAAGTAGAGGTTTGCTCTACCGCAAACCAAGACGTGCCATTGATGCCCGGCATTGGTTGCGGTGGTTTCCCCATCCTCGGCATGGATGTGTGGGAACACGCGTACTACCTGCATTACCAAAACCGCCGTCCAGACTACATCACAGCGTTTTTCAATGTGATTAACTGGGACATTGTTGGTCAGAAGTACGACGCTAATCATTAATTACGGATTACGGATTACGAATTACAGGTGTCTGTAATTCGTAATCCGTAATTTGTAATCATTGGACTGAGAAACTTTTGTTTGGCTAAACTGTTTATTGAGACATGATTTCTAACCGCTACTGCCCGTCACTCTTCAACTACGAACGCTTTCGCACCCGCGAGGTCATGGTTGGCGGTGTAGGTTTTGGTGGTGACAACGCCATTCGTCTGCAAAGCATGACCACCACCGATACGATGGATACCGAGGGCACCATTGCCCAAAGCATTCGCATGATTGATGCCGGTTGTGAGTTGGTGCGCATCACTGCGCCAAGCAAGAACGAAGCGGAGAATTTGGCGAATATCAAGGCCGGGCTGCGTGAAAAAGGCTATGCTACCCCCCTTGTGGCCGACATCCATTTCACTCCAAATGCCGCAGAAATCGCAGCGGGTATTGTCGAAAAAGTGAGGGTGAATCCGGGTAATTACGCCGACAAAAAGAAGTTCGAAGAAATAGACTATACCGATGAAACGTATACAGCGGAACTCGCTCGTATCCGGGAGCGTTTTACTCCATTGGTGCTTTTGTGCAAGCAAAATAAAACTGCGATGCGCATTGGCACGAACCACGGTTCGTTGAGCGATCGCATCCTTTCACGCTATGGCGATACCCCGCTGGGTATGGTTGAAAGTGCGATTGAGTTTTTGCGCATTTGTCGTGATCATGATTTTCATGAAATCGTCATTTCGATGAAAGCAAGTAACGCACAGGTGATGGTGCAGGCCTATCGCTTGCTCGTGAATCACATGATGCAAGAAGGTATGAACTATCCGCTGCACCTGGGAGTAACCGAGGCCGGCGATGGTGAAGACGGCCGTATCAAGAGCGCCGTTGGTATCGGCACCTTGCTTGAAGATGGCTTAGGCGATACCATTCGTGTTTCGCTCACGGAAGCTCCTGAAGCCGAGATTCCCGTGGCGCGCATGCTCGCAGAGCGATATGAAAAACGCACCGGCCATGCTGCCATTGCCGAAGTTCCTTCACCTGTAAGTCCATTTGAATACACTCGCCGTCACAGCGCTACTGTTCTGAATATCGGCGGTAAGAATGTGCCGCGGGTGATTATGGATTTTTCTCACCGAGAAGAAATTACCGCTGCGAGTTTCTTTGCCGTAGGCTGCAACTACTCGGTGCCGCTCGATAAGTGGAACCTCACCGACCTCGCATGCGACTATATCTACTGCGGTTCGAACAACGTTAACTTTGAAATACCCGGTACACTTGGACTCATCTTCGACCGCGCAACATGGGAACAACATGTCGGGAAAGACCGCTGTTATCCGCTAATTGCACTCGATGAGTTGAATCATTTGCCTAAGTCCGATGTTGTATTTGTAAAGGCATCGCTCGGCGACCTTACGCCTGAGCGCATTGCAGAAATCGGAAAGCACGTCAACATCGTATTGGTACTAACAACCTCGCATGCCCATGGAATGGCTGAGCAGCGTGCAGCCTTCTTTACGCTGATGAACGCCGGTTGTGAAACGCCTGTAATTGCATGGCGCAGCTACAGCGCATTGAACGAAGATCAATTTATGCTTTACAGTGCGACCGATCTTGGTGCTTTACTAATCGATGGACTGGGCGATGGTGTTTTCATTTCAGCATCGGAAATACCCATGCAGCGCGTAAACAGCACTGCATTTGGCATTCTGCAGGCCACACGCACACGCATTTCGAAAACAGAATACATCTCGTGCCCAAGTTGCGGACGCACCTTGTTTGATTTGCAGGAAACCACCGCCAAGATTCGCTCCCGCACTTCTCATTTGAAAGGCGTAAAGATTGGTATCATGGGCTGCATCGTGAATGGTCCCGGCGAAATGGCCGATGCCGATTACGGATACGTTGGAACAGGTCCCGGTAAAATCACTCTCTACAAAGAGAAGAACGTAGTCAAGAAAAACGTACCCGAAGAGCACGCCGTTGAAGAGCTCATCTCACTCATCAAAGAGCACGGAGATTGGGTAGAGGGGGTGTGATCCTCCTAAGTACGTGAATCCCTGCTATAAGGAGAATGGAGAATAGAGAATGAAGCCCCCAAATTCCTTCTCCATTCTCCTTTAAGTCTGTCCCTAATTCGTAAAAAATAAACTCAACATGTAACCTTCACACTTCACCCTGCGTTTTACAGGTGTGATTTGTTTTTTTGGTTAATTAATGGATTTGGTTAAGTAAGAAGGCCTCCCAACGGGGAGGCCTTTTTATTTGGTGGTCAATTGATTTTTAACCGCAAAGGCGCAGAGAAAGCAGAGTATCATGCCCTTTCACTTTTGCGTATCTCTGCGGCACTGCGGTAAAAAAAATCTCAAAAATGTAACCTTCACTCCTCACCCTGCGTTTTAAAGGTGTGATTTGTTTTTTTGGTTAATTAATGGATTTGGTTAAGTAAGAAGGCCTCCCAACGGGGAGGCTTTTTTATTGGCCGACTTTAACCCTTCGCAACTCGAAGTTCTGCCCCAGATATACCTTGCGTACCTGCTCGTCGGCGGCCAATTCCTCGGCGGTGCCGGCCTTTAATATTTGTCCATCATAGAGCAAATACGCGCGGTCTGTAATGGAAAGCGTTTCCTGAACATTGTGATCGGTAATAAGCACTCCAATGTTGCGCTGCTTGAGTTGATAAACAATTTTCTGAATGTCCTCTACGGCAATGGGATCGACGCCTGCAAAAGGTTCATCCAGCAGAATAAACTTAGGGTCGGTGGCCAAAGCGCGCGCTATTTCTGTGCGCCTTCTTTCTCCTCCACTGAGTGTGCCTCCCATGTAAGTGCGCTTGTGCGTGAGGCCAAACTCTTCCAATAGCAGCTCTAGTTTTTCGCTTTGCTCCTTCTTACTCAATTTGGTCATCTCCAGCACCGCCTTGATGTTGTCTTCGATGGAAAGCTTCCTGAATACACTGGCTTCCTGCGGCAGATATCCCACTCCCAATTGCGCCCTGCGGTACATGGGCTCGTGGGTTATGTCGCGGTCATCCAAAAACACAAACCCTTCATTGGGCTTCACCAAGCCCGTTACCATGTAGAAACTGGTCGTTTTTCCGGCCCCGTTCGGACCCAACAATCCTACAATCTCTCCTTGGTTTACTTCAAACGAAACGCCACGCACCACAGTGCGCTGGCCGTATTGCTTGATGATATGTTCTGCTCGTAGTTTCAAGAAGGGATGGAATCGTTGTCAAAATTAAGGGATGAAGAACCACGATTGTTTTTTAACCGCAAAGGCGCAGAGATTTGCAAGGGAGCAGAAATAATCTACTTCTTGCTCTTCTGCGAATCGTACTTCTGTTTGTACTTCTCGTACAAGTCGGTTTGCTTGCTGCGCAGCACGATGCTTCGTCCTTCGATGAAGGCATGTGTTAGCGCATTGGTGCGCATGTCGAGTGCATCGCCCGATGAAATAAACAAGGTTGCATCCTTTCCTGCTTCCAGGGTTCCGCAACGCTGGTCGATACCCAATACCTTGGCAGGTGTTTGTGTGAGCGATCGCACAGCTTCTTCATACGGCAAGCCATAGGCTACAGCAGTACCTGCATAAAACGGCAGATTGCGCGCCCCCATGCGCTCCATGTCGCCTTCATTCTGCAGCGCAAAACTTACCCCCGCATCGTGAAGCATCTTAGGCAATTTATAAGGAAGGTCTACGTCGTCCTCAGCATACATAGGCAATTCGTGCAAGCGGCGCAACAATACCGGCACTGCATGCTGCTTGAGCTGATCAGCTACCAAATGTGCATCGTAGCCGCCTACTATCACTAAGTGAGGTATGTTCTGACTCACCTTGAAATTGATAGCTTCTTGAATCGACTTCGCATCGTCGGCGTGGATATAGAGTTTTTGACTACCACTGAATACACCTCGCAATCCTTCAAAGCGAACTTCGCGCAATGCGGGATCTTTTACGGCGCAATACGCTCGTGCTTCATTGAAGAACGTGTGTATCTCGCGCAACTGCTGATCATACGTCTTCACCTTCTCAATATTCACCTTTCCCTTTTCGTAATGCTTGTGGAAAACCGATGGCCAGTTGAGATGAACTCCTTCATCGGCCTTTACCAATGCGTCTTCCCAGTTCCATGCATCGAATTGCATTACAGATGAAGAGCCACTGATAACACCTCCGCGAGGTGTAATCTGCCCCATCAGCACACCATTCAAACGAACGGTAGGAATGATTTCAGAATCTGTGTTGTAGGCGATTGCCGAACGAATACCCGGCTTGTAGGCGCCTGTCTCGGCGACATCATTGGCAGGTCGAATAGCATCCAACTCATGCAAGCCAAGTGTAGTATTGGTAGCAATGAATCCGGGGTAAACATGCTTTCCGGCTGCATCGATGGTTTCATCATAGGCATTTGGCGCCAATCGAATGGTGCGAGCATCGGCCACCATATCAAGCTTCCCGTTGCGGAATCCGATGGCTGCATTGTCAATCACTGTTCCGTCGCCAATGTGCGCTGTTGCATTCATGATGAGCACTGAGCGCGTTTGCGCAGGAGCAACAGTTGGGTTTTGCTGTGCAGCGAGCTGAAGCGTTGCTGCAAAAAATATCGTAAAGAGAATCGTTCTCATAGTTGCTGATTTATTTGAATGAAACACCTTGTGAAGTTTGATCGAGCGTATCGCAATGGAAATGCTTCTTGTCTTTGAAACCAGGGGTGCGCACAGGCTCTCCGGCACCTTTGGCGTTGAGCATTTTTTGAATAATGCGCGCACGCTCACTGTTGATGTCCTTTCTCAAAGCAGCATCACGATCCGCATCGAAATAACAGATGCCGTCTACAAAAGTCTTCTCTGCTTTGGCGTAGATACTCAACGGATGAGCATTCCAAATTACCACATCGGCGTCTTTACCTGCAGCCAAACTTCCTGTGCGCTGATCGATACGCAAGAGCTTCGCCGGATTCGAAGTCACAAACTTTAGCGCCTCTGTTTCTGATACGCCTCCATACTTCACTGCCTTAGCAGCTTCCTGATTGAGTCGGCGGGCCATCTCTGCATCGTCGCTGTTGAAGGCAACGGTAATACCCTGCTCGTGCAACAATGCTCCGTTCTGCGGAATAGCATCTTTCACTTCATACTTATAAGCCCACCAGTCGCTGAACGAACTAGCACCTGCTCCATGCGCCTTCATTTTATCGGCCACTTTGTAGCCTTCCAAAATGTGCGTGAAGGTGTTGAGCGTGAAACCCATGCTATCCGCCACGTGCATGAGCATGTTGATTTCACTTTGCACATAGCTGTGGCATGTCACAAAACGCTGCTTGTTTAAGATTTCATTCAGAGTATTCAATTCCAAATCAACACGTGGTGTGTTGAACATTTTCATGGTTGTATTCTGCGATTTGCGGTGCTCTGATGTGTTGGAAAGGGCTTTGATATGCGCCGCCTGATGCTCTCGAGCACGGATGAAATGGTCGTAGTACAACTGCTCCACACCCATGCGCGTTTGCGGAAAACGTGATCCGTCGTTGTACCAGTTTGATTGCTTCACATTTTCACCCAATGCAAACTTGATGAAGCCGGGCGCGTTGTCTACCAGCATATCATCAGCATTTCCTCCCCAGTGCATTTTAACGAGAGCACTTTGTCCACCAATCGGATTGGCGCTTCCGTGCAACAACTGCGCGCAGGTAACCCCACCCGAAAGTTGGCGATAGATATCAATGTC
>JBKCGW010000383.1:0-3076 GCA_046303175.1 Flavobacteriales bacterium | reverse complement strand
GGCCCGGCAAAAACCGCCGGAGCTCATTGCGAAGCACCATGTTCAAACATAACCCAATTTTCAATAGAACCACCAACTGCCGGGCTGGCGCTAAGCATATGTTATGGGCGGCAGATGTGCATCACGATAATACAGGATTGTACGGGCTTTTCTTGTCCTTTTATTTCACTGATCAAGTTTTTGCTAAGCGAAACAGCGAACCCTCAAAACTTCTTTCGCTAATCACTATTTCCGCCCGCATGTGATGGTTGAGTCTTGTCGGTGATCGGATTATCGCGAGAGTGGGCTAGGAGGCGGAATAAAATAGAACCCCAGGTCGCCCATAACTCATTTATACGCGCCACAAAATCCGTTTTTGTTTCGCTTATGGATACGAATATACAAGGTAAGGCGAAATAGATAGGGGGAAGCGTTTCGGGTTATTTTCAAAGGTCGAAGCCCTCGATCGGGCTGCGGATCGACTGTAAATTGCGCTCATCGCAACTTCATGGACTGCGGCGAAATTAGAGAAGTTGCTTACGTCATTTAAATTAGTACACATCAATGTCACCGCCCCAGCCATCCGTCTACGACACCTTGTTTGATATCGGGATAGGCATTGAAGAGATAAATAGTCAATACGATGGCGATTAGGCTTTTCCAATGGTTGGTAATTAATGCTTGCGCATCCGATACAAGTGCTTTCATAGTTTGTTGATCATTAAATTAGAACGTTCCTTTCAATACGTCTACACCGATGGCATAGCCATATGTCTTTCCGTCCGATGTTTTGTAGATCCTGATTTTATTGCAAGCTCTGCCCAGGTTGACAGGCGACCAGCTTTTGCCACCGTCGCGCGTTTCGTAGCCGCTGTTCATGGTTCCCACGAAGCCGTGTTGTGCATCGATGAAGCCAACGCCAAATTCGCGAGCACCGGCATCTTCAACCAAATTGATTTCTTGCCACGTGTTTCCACCATCGGTTGTTTTAGCCACATGCTGCTGCTTCGCATTGGGGTCAGGATTGTAGGATTGTATGGTGATATAGCCTGTCTGCTTATCAGGGAAAGAAGCTTTCCAGGTCGTCTCAAATGGACGATCCGATTGGTAGACTTTTTTCCAGGATTTACCGCCGTCGGAGGTTTTCAGAATGAGTGCGTTCGATTGGGTGATGTCTTCGTTGGAGGCCGCGCATACGATACCGCTGCTGGTGTCAAACATGGTAATGTCGAACAACATCTTGCAATCTCTTTGCATGCTGTGAGAGGTCCAGCTGCTGCCGCCATCGTGCGATTCCATCCTGTTGGCCGGCGAGCCCACGCGCCCAACCGCATAAATGTGAATCTTATAGTCGGTTTTGCCGTGGTTGATGTATTGCTCTTTTACGATGTCCATTGCGCAAAGTCCCTTCACATAAGGACCTTGATAGGGGACAGTGCTCCATGTTTTTCCGCCATCGGTTGTGCCGTAGAGCGGAATGGTATCGGTCACGTTCGGGAAATAATCTGTGCCAACCGTTCCTGCAAACCCGCGCAAACTGTCTACAAAAGCGATGCAGCGAAAGAAAGTCCCTTTCTTTTCGAGCTGCTTTTCCCATGTGGAACCCCCGTCACGCGTATGGTATATAGAACCGTAGCCATTGACATACCAACCCTCGTGCTCATTGATGAAGGTGATGTCGTCTTGCTTGCCCGGATAAGGATCGGTGGTAAGTTTTTGCCAGCCTTTTGCGGGCTGGGGCGATTGTGCGGGAGCAGATAGGATGTCGTTGCTCCATTGCACGGCCGAAAGTCCTACATCAAAGTTGTATTCATCAAACAGCTGCTGAATTTGTCCATTCGCAAACTTGTCGTAGGCCTCTTGCATGGTGCCTGACTTGGCAAAGAAATGATCGGTGAGGGGATAGGTCTTGAGTGTGGCATGGCCTGGATGGAAGTGATTTACCGTGTTGAAAATTTGCTGATGGTCGGCTTTGGAAAAGGCCTGGAAATCGGATTCACCGAATTGTACCAATACTTTGGCTGTAGTGTTTTTCCAGTTTTCCAGATGCGGATAGTCTTGTATCTGTCGCCAGTACTCGGCGTTGCGGTCATAAATTTTTCCGTTGCCATCGTATGCCCAATCCGATCGGAGCAAACTATCTGCTTTTGGATCCTTGGCCATGTCTTCGAGCTTTTCTTTCTTTACGAAATAGCGGTAATTCAAATCATATTGAGCCACTACCGATTTCTCAACGGCAATAGGATCCATGCCGGCCAACGCATTTTGAACGCGGTACATTTCAATCTGGTACTCAAACCACGATTTGGCCGTGGTGCCGTATACGACCACGCCGGCTACCTTGTGTCGCGCGCTGATAGCCGGCGCAACAATGCCCCCCATGGAGTGACCCACGATGATGATTTGGTTGGTGTCGACGTAGGAAAGTGTTTTCAGTTTTTTCAGACCGACTTCGAAGTTTTCTATCTCGTCCATCAAATCGCACGACTCGCAAGGCGGTGTATTCCGGCTATCGCCCAATCCACTTTTCTCAATCCGTAACGTCACATAACCGGCATCCACATAGGCATCCACAATCCGCTTGTAGGGGTGGTCATTGGGAAGGTCATCGATGCTGCTGCACGTGTAACCGGGAATGAAGAGCATGGCTGGCATTTTTTCTTTTTTGAAGGGCTTGTTGATGATGACCCGCAGTTGGCCTCCACGAAAATCAGCTTGATCATATAGGACCTCTGCATTGTCGTCGGTTTCGTATGCACGGGCCACGGCTGCTGCCTTGAGTGTAAGCTTCTTCTTTCCGCGCAGCACTTCAACGGTAACTTTATCCCCCGGTTTGTGCTCTAAGAAGTATTCTTGAAACTGCTCCACCGATTGTACACCTCGGTTGTCGATGCTGAGTATAAGGTCGTTTTGCTGGAGCTTCAGTGCTGTGCTCGTAGCTGTAACTACTTGCAGCACTTTACATCCCGATACACCATGCTCGGTCGCATATTCGAGCTGCGCTCCAAAACGCACCTTGCGCGCAAGTTGTCCGTTCGCAACGAATGCGGCTAGGAAAGCCGCCATAAAGAGTATGTTCCTCATCATCGTGGATTTT
>JBKCGW010000382.1:0-1845 GCA_046303175.1 Flavobacteriales bacterium | reverse complement strand
TGTTCGGAATTTCCGAACAACTGAAGGTCGGAAGAACTTTCAACCTTTAATCTTCAACTTTTAATTTTTCTAACCGCAAAGGCGCAGAGAACGCAGAGAAAACACTTAAAAAGAACTTTGCGCCTCTTTGCGCCTCTGCGGTTCAAAAAAAATACACTACAGGAATGAGAAATGTAGAACCTTACCAGAACTTCAGTTCGGTCGGTATTCCCTTATCGTACCCCACTTCCATCGGGTCGAAATCGTAGGCGGCCATGATATACCACGTCGTAGCCGCAACGGCGGGATTTGTATCGGCTCCCTGCCATAACACACCATTGCCGTAGCCTGTTCCGAGGTTAGAGGCGTAGGGTATTCCCATGCCAGCCCCGTCGTTTACACGTGCTTTCGCCAGTTCATTCAGAAGATTATTCACCTCTTCGTATCGATTGGCCTTCGCCCATGCCACCGCCAATTGCGCAGTTCCTTCCATCCACACGGCATCGCGGTCTTCATCAAAACAATACCCGCGAATACTGTCTTGCACAGCCTCCATCCATTGGGTATTCTCAAATCGATTGGACGCCTCCAAGAAACCAATCGGAGCATCTTCAAACGTGCAATAGCCCCAGGAAAAATTATCCAACGCGTAGTAGTAGTTGCTGCCCGGCCACGATACAATTAACTGCTCCGCGCTGTCCCATCGCTGCTCCTCAATGAACTGCAAGATGCCTGCATGAAACGCCGTAAAACCCGACACCGCATTGAATGCATCGATGTTCCCTTCCGTGACCTTGCCTATTTGCGCACCATTGATATCAGTACCTCCCCACAATCCGCCATCCACATCTTGAAGAGACTGCAACCAGGTGCTTAGCGCAGACCGCATATCATCGTACTGAGTGCTTCCGGTGGCGCTTGCGTAATTATTCAGCGCGATGAGCAACCAGGCATTGTCGCCCATCCAGCGATTTCCCGTGGGTTGCCCCGATAAATAACGAAATTGAAAGTAGCCACCTGCACCCGACTGCATTTCCGATGACAACCGTGCGTGGAAGTAATCGAAGATGAGCTCGGCTCTGGCGTAGTCCTCTGCAGCAATAAAACAACAAGCGGCAAGTGCATTGTCATAGAGGGAAATCAATTCACTTCCCGAAGCAGTAGGCAACAACCCCAATGGACCTTGCATATCCCGCAACCAGGGTAACATGCTGTCTGCCACTGCCACCAAACTGCTATCAATAGACTGAACATCTAGCGGTGGAACGATGGTTCCGCAATCTTCCACAGGTGTATCCTTCCTACAAGCGGAAATGATAACACTTATTATTAAAATCAAATAAAGACTGCGTGAAAACATGGCTGCATCTGAGGATTCAAAGTAACATCAAAGATGAGCCAACTTTCGCTAGCAGCCGATAAACCCCTTTCAATTATATTGCGCGTCGCTAAATGCAAGCTCGCCGCAGGTATGAATCGACTCAATCAATTTCTTGAAAGTAGCGCCAACCGATTTCTTCCGGGCAATTTGACAATTGGTGAACACCGCACCGGTAGGCTCTATGTTCACACGGTTATCGGGATGGGAGCGTTCGGATTGTTTTTATTTTGCGTTGACCTTCTGCTCAACATAGCCCCTGTAGCGCTCATTTGCCTTACTCTTACCCCCGGGGCCTTCATTTACCTCCATCTATTTAGCAAAGGATATTCTGCCCTTTCAAAGACGCTGGCGCATTTGCACGTACTGCTGGTCATTTTTGCTATCACCATATTCTATTCAGAGCAAGTTTTTGTTTGGACGTTTTTGATACCACTTACCATCAGTTCGTTGGTAGTATTTACAAAAAAAGAAATCAAGTATAGCGT
>JBKCGW010000381.1:0-3055 GCA_046303175.1 Flavobacteriales bacterium | reverse complement strand
CTTGAATACACCGTGGCACCTGCCGCATCGGTGATGATGGTGTTGTAACCCGCCATGAGAGCGAAGTTGCCGTAGTCGATGGTGATGTGATCGCTGGCAGGGTTGGGGAATACGGTTACCGTGTTCAACCAACTTGGTTGACCTTCGAAGCCCGTGAAGGTGATGTCGATGAGCAACGTGTCCGTTACCGTTACATACGTCGTTACCGTGTCGTAAATCGTCTCGTAGGTGTAGAGTGTATCGTACACCGTTTCGTAGGTAGTAAGTGTGTCGTATACGGTTACATAGCTTGTGTCATACACCGTAAACGTGCATGCATCGAGCGTGTAGAGTTCCTGCACTTCTTCGGGTGTGAGGGCGCGGTTCCAAATGCCGATGTCGTCGAGGGAGCCGTTGAAAAATCTATTAAGAGTTCCTACGCCATTATCACAACCAAAGTATAGTGGATTAGTAGAACCACAAATTACACCACTTAAACTGTTTTCTGAAACAAGGTTGCCATTGATGTATAGCTCCCCTCCTTGTTCACTGTCATGATTAAAAGCAAAATGAATCCAATGTTGATTAGTTAAAATCTCACTCGAGGAAACAAGTGTGCTCTGCGGATTTCCGTAAAACATGTATTGATTAGTGCCAGCAACAAGTTCATTTAAGTAGGATGTCCAAACGCTGAAATTGTCAGATTGATTGCCGCAATTGTATTGTCCGTACCATTTTGTAACTATGCCCGCCAGAACACTATTGCTATCCGGGAGTTGATTGATATTTATCCAACCACTGATTGCGATATCAGTAATTCCCTGTAATTGAGCGTTGTTTTCTATGATGACATGATCATCCACCCCATCAAAACTATACGCCTTCCCCGCATTCCCAAACCGATCCTCCGTCAACGTTGCGCCATTCACAGTGCCATCATTGCCATTGCCGCTTTCATCGTTGGCGTTGCCGCAGAAGGGCCAGTAGCCCACGAGGCCTTGTTGCAAGTTTGATGGAAGCGATACACACGGCGGTGGTGTGGTGCCGGTGTAGAGGTTTTGAATTTCTTGTTCGGTGAGGGCACGGTTGTAGATGGCGATATCGTCGATTATTCCTTTGAAAAATCTTCCCATTGAATTGAATTCCTTGCCAAAATAAAATGGTTCATCGGATACAATTAGACTAATCCCTGTCTGTTGATCCGCTATGAGAACCCCGTTCTTCCAAAGTTTTGCAATCGTTCCATCATATGTTCCACTGAAATGATTCCAAGTATTAAGCAATACACCTTCGCCGTTATTCACAACGATGTTGTTCGGGCCGTCATTCAAGCCGAAACTGCATGCATTCTGCCCCCATGGGTTAACTGCAATAAAATTAAATGTTCCTTCATTATTGGCGCGTTGTTTACCAATAACAGTTCTTTCAACAATGCCAGAGGTATTTAAACTATAGTCAGGAATTTTTATCCAGCATGAGAAACTAAAGTTATTAGTTAAGGTTAGCGAAGCAGAATTATTTACTTGAATAAAATCAGAAATTCCATTAAATGAGAAGGCCTTATTTGCGTTCACAAACCGATCCTCCGTCAGCGTCGCGCCATTCACCACCCCTTCATTCCCATTTCCACTTTCATCGTTCGCATTGCCGTTGAACGGCCACCAGCCCACGAGGCCGTCCGTGGGAACATAGGCGGGAATTTGTGCCGCTGCGGGCAGGGTGAGGAGCGAGATGCATGCGATAGCAAATACGTGCAAAGTCTTTTTCATAATAAACCGGTTACAGTGCTGCAGTGTCCCTGCGGCAGGGTGGGGGTTTTGGGTTGAATAGCGTGGGACGGGGCTATGAAGTGCGTGTGTGCAATTCGGGAATGAAGGTATGGGTGATGGTGGGTGTGGGAATGGTTATACATATGAAGTATTTCACAGCTAGGATTGGATAATTAGGGGGGCTATGCTTGGGAGGAATTTTTAACCACAGAGGACACGGAGTGCACAGAGAATTTTTCCTCCGTGTCCTCTGTGTTCTCTGTGTTTAAAAAACAATTTGTATTCGGGTAGGATCTTCCTAACTATTATTTGAGGAGCATATGGATTGTTATTTTTTAGTGTTAAACCGCAGAGGACACAGAGTGCACAGAGAATTTTTCCTCCGTGTCCTCTGTGATCTTTGTGTTTAAGAAAAAAGCAATTTTATTCGGGTAGGATCTTCCTCACCATTATTTGAGCAGCATATGGATTGTAATTTTTTAGTGTTAAACCACAGAGGACACAGAGTGCACAGAGAATTTTTCCTCCGTGTCCTCTGTGTTCTCTGTGTTTAAAAAAACAATTTGTATTCGGGTAGGATCTTCCTAACTATTATTTGAGGAGCATATGGATTGTTATTTTTTAGTGTTAAACCGCAGAGGACACAGAGTGCACAGAGAATTTTTCCTCTGTGTCCTCTGTGTCCTCCGTGTTTATAAACAAAAAAAGAGACGCGCCGCAGCACGTCCCTATAATCCTACAATCCTATATTCCTATTATCCTTCCACAATCTCCACCTTCGTCATCTTATCACCCTGACGAATCTGATCAATCACATCCAACCCTTCTACCACACGGCCGAAGCAGGTGTGGTTGCGGTCGAGGTGGGCCGTGTTGTTGCGCGAGTGGCAAATGAAAAACTGTGATCCACCTGTGTTGCGTCCTGCGTGTGCCATGCTCAATACGCCGCGATCATGGTACTGATTGCCGCCATCCAATTCGCATGGGATTTTGTAGCCCGGACCACCGGTGCCGCTGCCGTTGGGGCATCCGCCCTGTATCACGAAGTCAGGAATGACACGGTGAAACGTGAGTCCGTCGTAAAAACCGCTCTCAGCGAGTTTGATAAAGTTGGCTACGGTGCCGGGCGCATCGTTGTGGTAAAACTCCACGGTCATGTCGCCTTTTTCGGTATGGATGATTGCTTTTTTCATGGGGCGAAAATAGTCAGCGACTTTGCGCACTCTGCGGCTTTGCGGTTAAAATTTTACCGCAGAGGCGCAGAGAACGCGAAGTTTAACAAGTTGGGATTACAGTTTGCGCACAGC
>JBKCGW010000380.1:0-5220 GCA_046303175.1 Flavobacteriales bacterium | reverse complement strand
TCCTCATCCACTTGAATGGTGGTTGATCCACCGGATGATGATCGTTCGGTAACGAGCGGAATCAATTCCTCCTCTTCTGATTCTTCAGGTTCTTCGAATTCGATGGGTTCCGGTTCTTCCCGCAGTTCTGTTGTTAACTCTATCTCCGGTTCATCAAGCAGCTCTTCCTCTTCTTCTATTTGCTCTTCTTCCGGGGTTTCATCATTCTGATCCCAAGGAGCAACCTCGGGTTCTACGACGGGGGCTTTAACTTCTATGGTTGTTTCCGGTTGAGGTGGTACAATTTCATTGCGCACAACTGCCGGAGCTGCGGCCATAATGGGTTTGGTGTCTTCTTCCTCTTCTTCCTCTTCCTCCTTGGGATTCGCCTTCAGCAAGTCGGCCCACCATTCGCTGAAGCGAACCCAGGCAGCTTCTACTTGGTGATTGAAGTTGAAAATCAAGAATGCACCAACCGTGAAAAGCAACAGCATCAGGGTTCCCCACCATCCAAGGGTGAAGGTGCACCACACGGTGGCAAGATGACCGAATCCTCCCACCAGGTTGGGGTTGCAGCTAATTTCTATGGTGCGGTCGATGCCTTCAACCTTGTGATGGAAAAGGAAACCGATAGCCAATGGAAAGAAGAACATGCCCAACAGTGATAGGCGTATCGTTTTCCAGAATGGTAACACATCGCGATTCCACCATACCCTCCAACCCAACACGAATAGTATGAAGGGCAAAAACAACGCACCCAAGCCAAAGTATTTATTCATGAAAAACCACGCTACGTGAGCTCCAATCTTACCCATCCAATTGGTGTAGGGTTCGTTGGGGTTGAGCTGATCGTCGTATTGTCCAAGAACCAGGCGTTGGTCGTGTGAGCCGTTAAACAGAAAGGAAATGCATGCCAGCAATGTAAACGCGCTGAAAAGAACAAGGAAGATTCCACCGATTTTCTGCACACGTGGGTCACGCATGAAATTCATGAAGGCGGCCCATTTACCCGTTCCGGTCGATTTTCCCTTGCGCTTACTTTCCGAAGTAGTTTCGGGAGTGTCGTTTTCTTCAGCGTTTTTCGTTGTGTTTCTGGCCACTGTGCAATTCAGTTAAAAGGTGTCGGGTGCGCGAAGGCGCAACATGTGTGATTTCCAAAGGTATCTTCCGAAGAATCGGTATCGATTCCGATTCAATGGTATTTTCAACAGCCTTTTGTTTGGTTTGCACACGGTTTGGCCGAAGGTCATTGTGAATGACTCTTTGTTTTAAGTGCTAAAAATCAATTGTTTAAGCGATTTCGGGTCGAGGCGTACATTTTCCCTTGTTAAAATGTATCGGTTTTTTCTTGGTTAGAGGAAAAAACGCCGTACATTCGCGGCCCCATTCAAGATTTTTAAGACAATGGCAAAGAAAGGTAACCGAGTACAAGTGATAATGGAATGCACCGAGCATAAAGAGTCGGGCATGCCAGGCACCAGCCGCTACATCACTACAAAGAATCGTAAAAACACTCCTGATCGTCTAGAGAAGAAGAAGTACAATCCGATTCTCAAGAAAATGACTGTTCACAAAGAAATTAAATAATCAATAGGCCATGGCTAAGAAGGTAGTTGCAACCCTGCAAACCGGTAGTGGAAAGAACCACACCAAGGTTATCAAAATGGTGAAGTCGCCGAAGTCCGGTGCTTACACCTTTAAGGAAGAGATCGTACACAACGACAATGTTCAGTCTTGGTTTACCAAGGCCTGATTTATTGTAATTCAACGTATAGAAAGACTTTTCTCTTCCGGGGAAAGTCTTTTTTGTTTTATTCCACTCCACTGAAATGAATTTTTTTAAACGACTGTTTTCCTCCGAAAAAAAGGAGAGCCTGGATCAGGGCCTGGAAAAGACCCGCACGGGTTTCTTTTCGAAACTGGCTAAAATCATCGTGGGCAAAAGCCAGGTCGATGATGAAGTGCTCGACAATCTGGAGGAGATGCTCATTGGCAGCGATGTTGGGGTGGAGACTACGCTGAAAATCATTCGCAGTATCGAAGATCGGGTGAAGAGGGACAAATTCATGAATACCTCTGAACTCAATGGAATCCTACGCGAGGAAATTTCTGCCTTGCTCAAAGGGCATGAGGGAGAAAACGGAGAGGAGGTATTTATTCCTTCCATGAAGGGGCCGTATGTAATTATGGTTGTCGGTGTTAACGGTGTTGGAAAAACAACGACCATCGGAAAGCTAGCGCATCAATTGAAAGGTCAGGGTAAAAAGGTAATGCTAGGCGCTGCCGATACGTTTCGCGCTGCGGCTGTTGATCAGCTCAAGGTATGGAGTGAAAGAGCCGGAGTGCCTATAGTTGCTCAAGGCATGGGCGCTGATCCTGCGAGCGTGGCGTTTGATACCCTTCAAAGTGCAGTGGCCCAGCAAATGGACGTTGTGCTTATCGATACTGCCGGCCGTTTGCACAACAAAGTCGGCCTCATGAACGAGCTCGCCAAAATCAAGCGAGTAATGCAGAAGGTAACACCCGATGCTCCTCATGAAATTCTACTCGTGCTCGATGGATCGACCGGACAGAATGCCTTCGAACAGGCGAAGCAATTCACGGCTGCTACTGAAGTAAATGCTCTGGCGATTACAAAGATTGACGGCACAGCTAAAGGTGGAGTTGTAATTGGTATCAGCGACCAATTCAGCATTCCCGTCAAATACATTGGGGTGGGTGAGAAAATTGGCGACTTGCAGGTGTTCAATCGCTACGACTTCGTGGATTCCTTGTTCAAGTCTTCCGAGGAACGTAAATCCTGATGAATTACGCTCGCATGATGCGAATTTCCATGTTGATCATTTCCTGAAACGACTCGGCGGCATCCAGCAAGAATTCGTCATCGTCCTCAACATTCCAACTGATACTCCAGTTTTTTCCGTCGTCAACTCCTTGCTTAATTCTCTGCATTAACTGCAAAATCCCTTTCATACTCGCCGAGTTGAAATAGGGTAGGTGAAATTGAAAGTCTATCGGCTGCTGCATGCGCTGCTCATGCAAGTCAATCCACCCTTTGGCAAGATCAAAAAACTCAAATGCATTCACAAGGGTTGATATTCCTTCCACTTTGAAGATGTTGTCTTCTTTGTCAAAGGAAACAGATGGACTGCTTTTCGTTGGGGCGCAAATTATTTCAAGCATACGGCTAAGTCTTTATCAGCGGTGTTTGAATGCGACTTACACAAACGAAGGAATCGTCCGATTGTCGTCGTATCTGAATGTCTATGGAAAGTGCACCTTTTCGCAGAATTTGAAGCAGGCCTAGTCCGGCACCGCCCTTTGCCCCCAAGTGCTCGCAATTTATTTGATCCTGAAAGGCTTGTTTGCGCTGGGCATCATCCATCACGTGCAGCTCTTCCGCATGGCTTTTAAGTCGGAAGGCATCGCTTTCGGTTGCTTGATTCTCCAGCTCGAAGGTGAGTTTATCCTTTTCAATCGTCCATGTGAACGAAACTCGGTGGTCAATGCTGTATCGCATACCATTATCGAGCAGCTCAATGGCGAAACTGCACATTTTTCGGATGTCCTTTCTCGGCCCAAGGTTGCGGTTGAGGACTCCCGACAGCAAATCCACAAAGTCGACAATTCCGCCTTCGTCAATCTTGCCATAATACCTCAATGCGTTGTCAATCATAGCTTCTGTGTTTTCAGTTGATAGGCATAAACAGGTGCTTATGCCGGTTTAAGTATCGATTTCTACGGCATAACGTTGGAAAGGTTACCTGAAGGCTGTGCGCAATACCTTTTCTCGTTGTTTCTTTGCATCGCTCATGAAAACAAGAACACTCCAAAAGAATAAGGTAAACGTTGTTACACTGGGATGCGCCAAAAACATCTTCGATAGCGAAGTGATGATGGCACAACTCAAAGCCAATTCATTTGAAGTCGAGCATGAGTCCGTTGAACAGGATGCCGAAATTGTAATTGTCAATACCTGCGGATTCATTGACAATGCCAAGGAAGAGAGCATCAATACCATTTTGGCCTGGGCCAAGGAGAAGGAAAAGGGAAACGTTCACAAGTTGTATGTTACAGGTTGTCTTTCGGAGCGATACAAACCTGAATTGGAAAAGGACATTCCCGAGGTCGATGCGTTTTTTGGAACCCGCGAATTGCCGCGCTTGCTCAAGACACTGAAAGCGGATTACAAGCATGAGTTGGTAGGTGAACGTTTGCTTACGACTCCCGCGCATTACGCATATTTCAAGATTTCAGAAGGGTGTGATCGCCCGTGTTCATTTTGTGCCATTCCCCTTATGCGTGGAAAGCACGTGAGCACACCGGTTGAGCAATTGGTGGAAAGCGCCCGCAAATTGGCTGCTTCCGGAACGAAGGAACTCATCTTGATTGCGCAGGATCTTACCTACTATGGATTGGATTTGTACAAGCAACGCAACTTGGCGGATCTCATACGTCGATTGAGTGATGTGGAAGGTATCGACTGGATTCGTCTTCAATATGCCTTTCCATCCGGCTTCCCGATGGATGTGCTCGATGTGATGAATGAGCGCAGCAACGTATGCAAATACCTCGACATGCCGCTCCAACACGGAACAACCCGCATGCTGCAGGCCATGCGCCGCGGTATTACGCGCGAGAAAACAGATGCGTTGATCGCGGAGATTCGTAACAAGGTTCCTGATATTGCTTTGCGCACAACGTTGATTGCAGGTTTCCCCGGAGAAACACAGGCGGATTTCGAAGAGATGCATCAGTGGGTGGAACAAACGAAATTCGATCGATTGGGAATCTTCACGTACTCGCACGAAGAGAATACGCATGCCTACGGAATGAAAGACGATGTGCCTGCGAAAACCAAGCGCAAGCGAGCAGACGCCATCATGGAAGCTCAGTCGCATATTTCGTATGAACTCAATCAGCGTTTCGTAGGGAAGGAAATGAAGGTACTCATCGATAGAGTGGAAGGTGATAGTTACATCGGTCGCACGCAGTTCGATTCACCCGAAGTAGATAACGAGGTAATCATTCCCAAATCGGAAGGTTACTTGCGAATGGGCGATTTTGCGAATGTTGAAATACTCTCGGCAGAGCATTATGATCTGCATGCTAAACCAATTAGCCATGCGTGAGAATTTTGACGCACTGCTGTGTCGGATGGGAAGGGGTGGACGCACAGCAGTGCGTCCTTACAATTTCACTAATTCACTATTACACTAATTCACTAATCATATGAACTTT
>JBKCGW010000379.1:0-1238 GCA_046303175.1 Flavobacteriales bacterium | reverse complement strand
ATGAATGAAATCATGATCGAACACACTGCCGGGCTGGCGTTGTTCGGCTTTCATCATTTCATACATGAGCAATTTGAACAGTGCAATATCTCCACCGATTTTCACCTGCAGGAAGTAATCAGCGATTTTAGTTCCGCCCTTGAGCACATCGATAGGACTCTGCGGATCGACAAACTTTGTAGTGCCTGCCTCGGGCAGTGGATTGATGTGCACCACCTTCCCACCGCGTTGCTTGCACTTTTGCAACGCCGAAAGCATGCGCGGGTGATTGGTTCCGGGGTTTTGCCCTATCACCAACACCACTTCAGCATCATAAATATCTTCGAGTGTAACGGTTCCCTTTCCAATGCCAATGGTTTCACCCAGGCCTACTCCACTGCTTTCGTGACACATGTTGGAGCAATCGGGCAAGTTGTTGGTGCCGTAGTTGCGCACCATGAGCTGATAAAGGAATGCCGCTTCATTGCTGGTGCGACCCGAGGTATAAAACACAGCCTCGTTGGGCGAACACTGCTTGAGCTCATCGGCTATCATCGCATAAGCCTTCTCCCAGTCGATGGGTTCGTAGTGCGATTTACCCGGAGCCAAGAACATGGGCTGCGTAACTCGACCGCTTTTGCCGATTTCGTAGTCGCTCCATCCGCTCATTTCCTCTACGCTGTGCTTCGCAAAAAACGCAGGGTCGCATCGAAACTGTGTAGCCTCTTCCGCCACCGCCTTCGCGCCATTTTCGCAATACTCGCCCAGCTTGGAGCGGTGAGCAGGTTCAGGCCATGCGCACCCCGGACAATCGAAGCCATCGCGCTGATTGAGTTTTGAAAGGACCTGCAGCCCCTTCCACAACCCGATTTCATGGGCAATGTGTTGCATGGAAACCGTCACAGCCCCCACGCCTGCCGCCTTGCCGGGCAGGGCATGAAGTTGAAGTCCTGTGAGTTTTGCAGGAGGGGTGATTTGCACCGAACGCGCTGAAGTCATTGTGTCAGACATACGGAATTAATTTGTGGGTGAAAATACACATGGAATGGCGAGGGGCGAAGGGCGAAGGGCGAATGGCAAGTGGGTGCTTCAATTATCGAAGGGACGCCAATCCGTCATCCGAAATTCGTAATCCGTCATCCGTAATCCGTCATCCCTAATCATCCATAAGTTTGCCCCATGAAACACACCCTCCCCCAGCTCACTACCGAAGTTATCGCACTCAGCAAATCCATTGGCTCGTGGATGAAAGCTCAAAC
>JBKCGW010000378.1:0-1830 GCA_046303175.1 Flavobacteriales bacterium | reverse complement strand
GTGTCAAGACAGTGCATTGACCATCTATAATCAAAGCATCACAGCCGCTGGTGATTACATCCTCCTGGTTGAAAACACACAGACCACTTGCACGGATACGGTTAACGTTAGCGTCAGTTTAGTCGCCTTGGATGATACGGTCATTCAGCAAGGCAATTCGCTTCTAGCTTCGAATGATGCGGATGGCTACGCATGGTTGGATTGTGCTACGGGTGAATATATTCCGGGTGCAATCAATCAGCTTTTTTCTCCGACCACAAGCGGCAGCTATGCAGTTACCATCAACAACGATGGATGCGAATCGACCGTTTCATGCGTAGACATCGAAATCGTTGGGATAAGCGAAACTATGGCCAACGAAATTGATCTCTATCCGAATCCAGCGAGCGATGCATGTTACCTTCAAACGAATGGAATAACCATTGAAGAAATTGACCTATTCGATATCACAGGCAATGCGGTGAAACACATCCCTGCTCTTCAAATCGGCAACGGCATCTATGTGTTGTCGCTGCAGGAAATCCCTTGCGGCAGCTATACCGTTGTCCTTTCCCTGAGCGACCAAAGTAAGGTTGTGCGGAAGGTGGCTAAGGGGTAAGGGGTAAACGGAAAAAGGATAAGGGGTAAAGTTGCTATAGCCTGATGGAATTCCAAGCTAGATAACTTACCCTTTTTCCGTTTACCCTTTTTCCGTTTACCCCTTCACTCAAACACCTCCGGCTGCTCTCCACTATACACCTCGGGCATCATGCCCACATCGGCGCCGATATAGGTGGGGTCGCAATACACATAGGTTCGATTCTTATAGTTGAAGCGGGCGTCTTCAGGATGCACATCGTCGAGTGCTACGGCCATCGCCACGTGTCCGGGATAGTTGAGGCCAATGGTTGCGGCACCGGTGAACGTGCGCACGAGGTAGTTGAGCAAGAACGTACGGTCTTCGCAATCGGCCATGGCGTATCCGAGCGCTTCTTCAGGCATACAGAATTTCTCGTAGCCAAACTGCTCCTGATCGGTGGCATACGGAATGCCGCTGCAAACCAACGCATATAAGAAGCGAATCTGCTCACGCTGCGTGGTAAAGCCATCAACAGCCTTTCGCAGGTACTCGTTGCACGATGATGCAAAATCGTTGGCACCGCTTTCAGCGAAATAGAAGTCGAGCTCGGTTTGCGGAATGCTCTCGTAATACTTGGCTCGGTAGCGATTGAAAGGTATTTCGATGTGATAGCTCTTCCCTTCAAACGAAAAATCGAAGCTGCGAAGCTGTTCGTCGTCGGGAAACAACGCCGAAGGATTCTGTTGGAGGGTCATGACTTGAGTAGCGCCGGCATGACTGCCGTCGTAGGTGTAAAAACTCCCCTCCTGCTTGTCGTCGAGCAGGAAGTAGGACTTGCCATTCATCTCGATATAGCTCAGTCCGTAGAACATTTGTCGGAAAGGATACGCCAGCTTGGCGCCGCGTTCGTTGTACATCAATCGCACGTCGTATCCGAGCTGCACAAGCATATACCACTTAAACAACGTCGCCTGTGTATCGTCCCTGAATTCCTGGTTGCTCCAGTGATTTACCAGCGACAACACGCCCCAATCGCTCAACTGCAGCATTTGACGCTGCACACTGAAATACGCCAGATAGCGATCTGTCGAGAGCTCCGAACACTTTTTCCAATACGCGGCAATGGTGGAAGAGTTCATCGGCTCAGCACAGCTGGGCCAGGGCTCTGCAAATGCAGGAACCCAGGTGGCATTGCCATAAAACATACTAG
Source organism: Flavobacteriales bacterium (assembly GCA_046303175.1). GTDB lineage: Bacteria > Bacteroidota > Bacteroidia > Flavobacteriales_D > Sanyastnellaceae > JAIBBG01. The sequence continues at coordinate 61 of JBKCGW010000378.1, read as the reverse complement.
GCACAATGGAAGCTCCTTGCATAGCGCGTTCGAGTTGTGCGCGGTAGGTGTCTTCCTGCAC
>JBKCGW010000377.1:0-18368 GCA_046303175.1 Flavobacteriales bacterium | reverse complement strand
GTGCGATTATTTCGCAGGTGAACGAGCATGCACCGCTCATGAATTTTGAATATGTGGGATACCTCGCCGCCGCAAGTACACTTCTCTCCCTGGTGATTGTGCGCATCTTGAAAAAGATAGCAAATCAAAAGGCACTGTAGTCCCCACCTATCACCTTTCACCTATTACCTTACTCCTCGTCCTTTTTTTCCGCCACTTCAATCCCTCTAACAACAGCAGCATACTTCCCGCCGATAAAAGGGCAGGAACGAAGTGTGCAAGTCCGGGGTATTCAAAATTGAAGATGAAGTTCAACGCTGGAATCATGAGAGTGGAAAGCAAAAGGGTTGTTGCGATGGCTATGATGATGAGCGTTGCTTTGCTGCGTTCAAAAAAAACAGAGGCAAATGTTCGTGTGTGTGAAAGGTCTGTCAGGATAAGAAAAATGTTGCCGATGATGAGCGTTGAAAAAGCGATTGCTCTCACTTCTCCTTCTGTGTGTCCTTCGTTGAGGGAGAGCACGAAAACGAGTATTACACTGAGTAGAAGTAACAATCCTTTGAAGAGCGCATATAATATTTTTCGTTTACCAAAGAATGTTTCGTTCACAGCGCGGGGCGGCCGTTGCATGATGCCGGCTTCTTCCTGCTCCGATTCGAATGCAATGGAACACACCGGGTCGATAATCAATTCCATGAATACAATGTGAATCGGGAAAAGCAGCACAGGCAATCCTCCGAAAAACGCCGGAATCAGTGTAAGCGCGATGATTGGAATGTGGATAGACAATATGTAAGACATGGCCTTTTGAAGGTTGTCGAAGATGCGTCTGCCCGATCGTATGGCCGCTACAATCGACGCAAAGTTGTCGTCGAGCAAAACAAGCGACGCTGCTTCCCTTGCTACGTCGGTGCCTTTCGCACCCATGGCAACACCAATGTGGGCGGCTTTCAATGCAGGAGCATCGTTTACACCATCGCCTGTCATGGCTACAATTTCGCCAGCTGCTTTGAGCGTGTTTACAATCATCAGTTTTTGCTCTGGAATCACACGCGCAAATACTGATGTCTCGGCAATTCGTTTCGATAATTCATGGGGCGGCAGTTTTACAATGTCTTCTCCCGTTAACACTTTTCCCTCGTGTTGAAGACCAATTTTGTCTGCTATCGCAAGCGCAGTTGCGGGGTAATCGCCCGTTATCATGCACACTCGAATACCGGCGGCTTTGCATTCTGCCACGGCTTGCGGCACTTCATCTCGAATAGGGTCTTCAAATCCGAGTAGCCCAAGAAATCGATACGAGAATCCATGTTGGGTGTTGGGCCAATGGGTGCCTTCATGATGCGCTTCGGCCACCGCAATGACCCGATAACCCTGCGAAGCCATGGCGTGAACAACAGCCATTTGCTTATTCAGCTCCGTAGACTCGCAGCCGCAGAGTGACAATACAGCTTCCGGAGCTCCTTTGGCTGTCAGATAGTATTGCGTGTGGTTGTTGGTGCGGTAGGCACGAGTCATCATGAGCAATGACTTGCTCAAATTGTATTCACGTTCGAAATCGAGCGCCGATTGTTCGTAGGCCATATCGCTATGCACCGCGAAAATGGCCTTTTCCATAGGGTCGGTAGTATTGCCCGGCGAGGCCATGCAGCCGGCTGCAATGAGCTGCCTGAATGTTTCATTTCCTGCATCAAACGAAGGCTTCTGAATGATGACGCCATCAATCGATACTGCCGCAACCATCATTTTGTTTTGTGTGATGGTGCCGGTTTTATCGCTGCACAACACCGTCGCAGAACCGAGTGTTTCGATTGCACTTGATTTGCGTGTAAGCACATTCTTTTTCGATAATCGCCAAGCGCCAAGGGCAAGAAAAATCGTGAGCACCACCGGAAATTCTTCGGGTAGAATCGCCATGGATGCAGCGAGCCCGGTGAGGAGTGCCTCCAGAAAATTTCCCCGAGAGAAATAGAAGGCAACTACTACCGAAATGCTCAGGAAAATACCAATGATGGAGAGGTTTCGGATAAAAACCTTCATCTCCTTTTGTAAGCGTGTTTCTTCTTCTTCGATGCCTTGGAGCGAATGACCAATTTGTCCGAAACGGGTTTGCATCCCCGTTGCCGTTACGATGGCGAGCGCCGAGCCCTGAACGGCGAGTGTGCCGCTGAATATTGAATTGTGCGACTCCTCGTTGTTTTTTGAAACGGGTACAGATTCCCCTGTGAGCAGTGATTCATCTACTGAGAGGTGTGTGCATTCAACAATATTCGCGTCGGCAGCTATGCGATCTCCTTCATGCACCACCAGTACATCGCCCGGTACCACTTCGCGCCCGGCAATGCGCACTTGCTTTCCATCACGAATCACCAATGCGCGAGGCGTTGCCAAATTGCGCAATGCTTCCAGCGAACGTTCGGTTTTTCGGTATTGTGCGAAGGTTATTCCGATGATTATGACGATGCTCGACACGAGCACGATGCCTTCGCGGTAATCGCCCAGCAGCATGTATAAGGAGCCGCAGGCGATGAGCAACAGGAACATGGGCTCGCGAATCACTTCGAGTGCAATGCGCCAAATGTTTTTGGGACCTGCACCGCTCAATTCATTGTACCCGTGCTCGAGAAGTTTTTTACCGGCCTCTTCCGATGTAAGATCGCGAATCATGTGCATCAAAGGTAGTCGGTGCACTTGCTGCCGTTGCTTATTTTTGCATCCGACTAATGAGAATCATAGCTACCATACCGCATCCCCGTTTGAGGATTTCTATATTTCTCTACAATGAGAAATACATCATTGAGTTGGAGGCAGCTCAATACAAGCAGACTTTCAAAATTAGCGCGGATAGTGTGGATGGCTTAGAGGGTGTAAAGGCATTGCTTACCGAGGAGCTACTCAATAACAGCATGAGTCGGTTTGAGGCTATGCATCTTGATTTTAAAAAGGCGTTTGATCAAAAAGTGAATAAAGCATGATTGCAAAAATTTCAATGGCGGTTAGCACGTTGCTCGCTATTTGCGTAGTGATTTTATGGGTAAAGGTTTCGGGAATGTCATCGGGTTCAGGTGAAGCACCTGCTGAGGTTCCGGTAGCGGCTGCTTTCAGCGGCGACGGTGGCCCCCGACCAACGGTCGTTGCATTCGTCAACGGTGATTCGCTCAATGCGATGTATGATTTTATCGTAGAGAAGTCGAAAGATCTCGACCAGAAGATGGCTGCCGCCGAAGAGCGTGTGAAGAAGGAATACGGACCGCGTCAGGCGCAATACGAGCAAAACATGCGTTATGCTCAGGAGCATCCGGATATGTCGGAAGCAGAAGCTATCGCATTGCAACAGGATATGGAGCGTTTGCAAATGGAAATGGATGAGATTCAGCAACGTGAGGTGGGTGTATTGCAAAAGAAAGAATCTCAGTTGCAAGAGGAGCTTCTCAATCGAGTGAATCAATACTTGGCCAAGTTTACCAAGGAGCGCGGAATTGACTACGTAATCAATAAACAGAGTGAGTTTCAAGTGCTGTTGTTCGGCAATTCTGATTATGACATCACAGCTGAAGTAATAGCCGGTCTGAATGCCGAATACGCCTCAGAAAAACAAAGCAAATGAGTTTAGCGGCCAAAAAGTTTAGGGAGAATATCTCGGAGTACATCATCTTCCTTTGGCAGATGGAGGATCTCTTGCGTGCTGTTCAGTTTAGTTCGGATGCACTCGATGAGTTTATTGAGTCGTATACCCCCGACGCAGCTTCCTTCGAACTCGAGAAGAAGTGGTTTTCGAACTTGGCCGGTAACATGAAGAAGGATGGCGTTGAGCAACGCGGTCATGTGAGTGAAATTCACGAATTGATTTTCGAGTTGAACTACCTGCACAATACGTTGATCAATATTGTACGTGATCGTTCGTATATAGAGGCCTATCATCAGGCGCAGCCCAACATCAAGGAATATGTCGCACGCACCGACGGACGCTCTACCAATGATGTGGAGGTGTGTTTAACGGCGCTATATGGTTTGATGGTGTTGCGATTGAAGAAGGAGCCGATATCATCCGAAACCGAAGTAGCTATGCGAACGTTCTCTAACTTGTTGGCAAAGCTATCTCACCATTACAAGATGATGAAGCAGGGCGATTTTAATTTCTCGCTTAACTAATTTATTCCTCCGTTTGTTGTGAGCCGATATAGTTGCGCCAGCGTTCTATAACGCGAGCCATATCGTCGGGTAGTTCTTTTTCGAAATACATCCACTCACCGGTAGTAGGGTGGTTAAAGCCCAGTGATCGTGCATGCAATGCTTGTCGCGGCAGGATGTCCAAGCAATTCTGAACGAACTGCTTGTATTTGGCGAAGGTGGTTCCCTTCAAAATTTGATCACCGCCATATTCGAAGTCACCAAAAAGTGTATGACCGATGTGCTTCATATGCACACGGATCTGATGTGTTCGACCTGTTTCCAGTTTGCATTCAACAAGCGTAACATAACCAAGTCGCTCCAGCACTTTGTAGTGGGTAACGGCATGTTTTCCGTGTTCACCATTTGGAAATACAGTAAACACTTTTCGGTCTTTCAAACTTCTACCTGTGTTGCCAACAACAGTTCCATCTTCTTTTACATCGCCCCAAACGAGCGCAACGTAACGTCGTTCAATCGTGCGATCAAAAAACTGTTTGCTCAAATTAATGAGCGCGTAATCGGTTTTCGCAATAACCATCACGCCCGTTGTGTTTTTATCGAGCCTGTGTACAAGTCCGGGATGCGCATCGGTGCGCACGGGCAAGTTGTGAAAATGGTAGATGAGCGCATTTACTAGTGTGCCTGTGTAGTTGCCGTGTCCCGGATGCACGACCATATTCGATGGTTTATTCAGAATGATGAGGTCGTCATCTTCATACAGGATTTCAATCGGAATATTTTCAGGAATGAGTTCCAGCTCACGCACCGGATAGGGCATTTCGATGGTAATGACATCGAGTGGCTTGATCTTGTAGCTGCTTTTTACCGGCGTTCCATTCACACGCACAAAGCCGTTGTCACATGATTCCTGAATGCGCGTCCGGGATGTTTTCTCGAGGCGGTCGAATAGAAACTTATCAATTCTTACCTGCCCTTGTCCTTTATCGGTGACTATGCGGTGGTGTTCAAATAAATCGTCATCTTGTTCGCCAAGAGCTGCGTTTTCATCTATCTCATTCATGTCAATGCTTCACAAATCGAGCACTGAGTTGCTCATGGTTTGAATTGAAGGTGTGCAGTATGTAACTGCCGTGTGCAAGGTTTTCTGTCGAAATGCGGAGAGTATTCTGATGTTGAGAATATCCGCTCAAAACGCACTTTCCGGTCAGATCCAAAATGCGGTATTCGCATGTTTCGAAACTCGCCGGAAGCTGAACATTTAATTCCTGCTGTACGGGGTTCGGATACACGTTGCCTAATTCTTGTTGCAGAGGATTGTTTACTCCAACCCAATCGGTGAGGGTGCTTCTAAATATAGGACGAATCATAACACTTCCTGTGATGTCCGATGAAATCCAGTCGGTGCTCCCTTGAAGCTGATAAATGAGTTGAGTGCCGTTAGAGTTCGTGTTTTTATCTAAACCAAAGTTTAGAGACACATTACTTTGTTGCAGCGTTCCTATATAGAAGTTTCCTGCCGGCACGAATACAGGATCGGTAAAGCCATAGTAAACGAAGATGTTGGGTCCGCTTTCGTAGTAATGCGGAAGTGAAAAGTTGAAGTTATCGAATTCACTGGTAATAAGGTTGCCCGGTTCGCCACTTACATCTTCCCAAGCCTGCAATATGAATGACTGATCAGTTGCCAAGTATTGAATGGGTTCAAAGTAGATATACGCGCCAAGCAGCGTATCATCGATGGGTGTATTGAATCGCAAGGCTACCTTTCCTCCTGCATTTTGCAGGCCATATGCTCTTTCAGCAGAGCCGTCATCGTATGCGTAGTAATTCGTAAACTTTTGCTCAAAACGCATGGTGTCGTTTTGCTCATGGATATCGGTGGGGTTAAATGAAACAGTAACTGCAAAGGATGCGGAGTCGACTGAAGAGGGTGTATTGTAAACGAAATTGTTGAGCGAAAGGGTGCGTTCAAACGAGGTATAGCCGTTGTTCTGGGTATTGGCATCGAAATCGCTTCCAAAAAGCGCTGCATCATCATACGCAATGGTGCATTGACTCGTAATATTGGAGGTGATTCCCAAATTGCGCTGAGTGAACGTGATGTCGTCACGCATATAAAGCCCCGGATTGGTTTGGTAGTGCGTCCACGGCATGGAAGTCAATCCAAAATTGAGCAGGCTGTTGTTGGGGTATTGAAAAGCAACTTCGTCGTAAAAGAAGTTAGACGGGCTGATGTCGTCGTTCAGAAGCACGTAATCGAGGTGCCAGTGATCGAGCGCTCCGTGTAAGGTGCAGTAATTTTTGAAGCGAAATCGAAAGCCGTCTTGCAGGTAAATGAAATCGCTGATGGAGATAAATACGGTATCGAAAAGGGTTGGGTCACCGCCACCTTCAATAGCCCAGACGCGCGACCATTGGCCTTCTTGCAAGGGACTATAGAATTCAAGTATCAGCGAGTCGCCTTCTGCGCCCAAAATGCCATCGGCATCGGGGGCATTGCCTAGTCCACCTCCTTGATAGTGAAAGACGAGGTGCACACTGTCGTCGGGAGTCAGTCCCGAAAGATTGATGGGCAGTGAGGTGAGTGAGTCGGCCAATCCCCAGTCGAGGAAGGAGTCGGTGATGGTCGGGAAATACAAGGTGTCGCTATAAGGTGTGCCATCGGCTTCAAGTCCATCGAGTGTAGCAACACCAATGGTCATAGGGTTGATGGGAAAGGTTGAATTGATGAATGCGGCATTATCGGTCCACAATTGCCATTCAACCGGCACATTTGGATTGGAAGTAGGTAGTGAGTAACGAGAGAAGTCGTCGAAGAAGGGTATGGGCAGTGAATTACCTCCGCGCTGTTGGCGGGGAGCAAAGCGTTTTTCTGCATCGTATTGCGCGCGTGCCTCAGGATTGTATCGCAATGGGTATTCCGATTCTTGTGCTGCGCCAAAGAAGTTCAAAAAGAGTATAAAGGCACAAAGGGCACTGTAGCGAAGAAAGTAGTACTTCATTGTCATTAGGGTTGTATGCTGTCGGGAGCACACGGTGTATTGTATAACCACAAATCTACGATACGACCGGCCGAGGTTCCGCGCTCGGGGTCATGTATCGGATCCTGGCGACAAACGAAAAACGACGAGGAATCTTGTGCCGAGGGTGAAGAAATTCCGGGTTCGAATCTGCAGTTGCATTCCAATCGAAGCGTATCAAGGATCGTTTTGGCTTGCAAGCAGGTCATACCGGTGAAGTCGGGTACAATGATTTTGTCGGAAACGGATCTGCCAATAACCAACATAACTTTCGATCCACGGGCTACTTCATCACTTGCCTTGAGGGTTTTTCCACGTTGCGTTACGCGAATAATACTGTTGGCCAAGGTGTTGTTGTCTTCGTACAGAGTGTCGAAGTCAATGGATTTGTTGCGCAGCTTAATCATGGCAACTGTGGCATAGTCGCCTTGTTTAATTCCCAGCTTCTCCATGGGAGGACTCAACCGATAAATGGTGAGGAACACTTGCCTTCCCTCTTTTACTTGGCTCTCGAAAGCGGGACTTTGGTCGAAAACCGAACCCGGCACTGCCTTGCGGTCGTAAATGCTATCAATAACGAGGTAGTCGAGATTGCGTTCCTGAAGTGCCTTAATCGCTTCTTCAGTGGATAGCCCTTTCAATTCGGGTACACTCACGTATTGGCCGTGATCGGTATACCACTGCAACCAAAACCAAGACCCTAGCAGCAATACCGTGTAGGTGATTGCTATGCCGAGAATGGCTTTGCGAAATGAATTGCTTTTGAAAAAACTCGTCATGGTAGCACCAAAAACAAATGGAAAGTATCAAACTTACGATGGCTATTGACTTGGCGTAAGAACGAAATGGGATGTTATTGACGAAAGGAAGGTTAATAACCCTCTTGAGTTTTTCCTATTCTGAGAAAAGGTCTTCCAGCGTCATCTTCAGGAGGTAAACATCCAACGGTTTTTCCAGTACTCGCTTCACGATTTGGAATTTCTCCGCTTTGCTAATGTTGATTCGGTCGATGCTGCTGGAGAGCATAAATACGTGTATGTTCTGAACCACCGATGCATCGAGCTTTTCCAACTCAGCAAGGCATTCAAATCCATCCATACCCGGCATCATAATGTCGAGTAACACAATATGCTGTCCGCTTTGAAAAATCTCCGGATGTTCGCGCAAGTGTGCAAGGAACTTGATGGCGCTGTTGTAGGTGCTGATGTGATCAGAAATCTTGGCAAGATTCAACAGCTTCACATTCACGGAGGTGTCGATGTCATTGTCATCAACCAAGTGAAAGTGTATGCTGGTTAGGTCCATCATTGCCTATTCGGAATCTCAAAAGTAATGAGTGTGCCTTCACCCGGGGTGCTTGAAACACTGATTTTACCCTGCATTTTATCAACGACAGATTTTGTCAGGTACATATTTATCCCTCTGGCTGATAGCGCGTCGCTGCGCATCTGCATGTTAAATAGTTGCTCCACATGATCTGAATCAATCCCAATACCCTGATCCGCAACTCGGAATATAGCCTTTTCTGCATTTTGGATTGCGCTGATGTGTATACGATTTACAGCCTTGGAGAAATCGGAAAATTGGACTGCATTGTTCACAAGATTTTGCAGCACAATCAACAGTCTCAGTGAGTCCGAATGGAATGGACCATTCAGGCTGAATTCGGTTGTGATGTTCCAATGCTCGCCATGCAAGTTGGTAGGTATTCGATCGATGGCTTGCTGCACAATCGATGGGATATCCACGGCTGCATATTCCACCTTGGCTTTTGTGTTCTGGTAATACTGTGTAATCTGCTCTCCAAAGGTTCGAAGTTGCTCAGCTTGCAAACGAATGCTAGCAAGGGCGGCTTGAGTGGCCTCGTCGTTATGGATAGAAGCAATGCGATGTGTTGCTTCTACAATTTGTTCTGATGGCAGTCTAAGTTCCTGACTTGCGCTAAACACAAATTGCTCCAGCGCAGCATTCGATTGATCGAGATCTTCGCTTTTGCGGATAAGCTCTTGCGCGCGGTTGTAGCGGTCAATCGCATTTTCAACGCAAATAGCCAACTCGTTTGCATCCCACGGTTTTGCTACATAACGATACACCTGGCCTTTGTTGATTGCGTCGATAACGGCTTCGATTTCGGCATATCCCGTTAAGAGTATTCGAACAGGATGTGGGAAGTCGGGGAGAATGGTTTCGAAAAATTCAACGCCGCTTACTTCAGGCATCTTCTGGTCGGAGAAAATGACGTGAATTTCGTTGTTGTTAAGTATGTCTACTGCCTCATGCGCACTCGTGGTTGTGAACACGTTGTATTGCCTGCGGAAGAGAGCTTGGAACGACACCAGATTTTGTTCTTCGTCGTCGAGATAAAGTATGCTGTAAGGTTTGCTCATAGTTGCGCCGCATTATGCTGCAGAGCGAGTTTCTTGCTTGCGGTTTCGGGGCAAATGTAGGATAAACTCGGTGCCTTTACCCGGTTGCGAATTCACCTCAATTCGTCCATTATGCTCTTCAATTATACCCCTCGCTATGGCAAGTCCAAGGCCTGTTCCTTCGCCAACGGCTTTGGTGGTGAAGAAGGGTATAAATATTTTCTCAAGCTCCTGCGAGTCGATGCCGCATCCGTCGTCTTTAATGCGGACATGAACAAACTCGGTATCGAAGTCAGTGCTAATCCAGATGTTTCGTTGCTGAACAGTGCGCCCGGGAATGCGTGTGGCATGAATGGCATTGGAAATCAAATTCGCAATCACCTGATTGAGTTTGCCGGGATAGCAATCAATTTCGGGAATCTCCATGTTCAATTCTTTATGAACCGTAACCTGTCCTTTGGTTACACCTTTCATTACAACAATTGTCGAGTTGATGCATTCGTTAATGTTTGCAGCAATGAGCGAGTCTTTGTCGGTGCGTGCGAAAATGCGCAAGCCCTTGACGATTTCGGCAGTTCGTTTTGAGCCTTCTTCGATGCCGTGCATCAGCTGTTTAATTTCATTCCGCACAAAGGAAATATCAAGTTCATCACAACGCTTGCGAAGGTTTTCCAAATCGGATGCGGTTGCTTGATCGCCCAGCGCTCGATAGGCGTCGAGCATTTCGAGTACATCGGCAATGTCGCGTTGCAACGGACCCACATTGGATGTTACGAAGTTGATGGGGTTGTTGAGCTCATGCGCAATACCTGCGGTCATTTGACCAAGGCCGGCAAGCTTTTCAGACTCCACCAGTTGCTTTTGCGTGAGGCGAAGGTGATCATATTGAGATTGTATGTAGTCCTTGGCTTCTTCCAACTGTGCAGTGCGTTGGTGGACTTTCGTTTCGAGTATTTCGTTTTGTGATTCAATGGCCTTTATGCGAAGCGCATCGGCCTCTTCTTTCTGTTTTCGCAACAAGTTAATCTTATCGGCCAATGCAAACGAAAGCAACACGCCTTCAATTGCTGATCCGAACGGGAGCGAATAAACCGACCAGAAGTTGTAGGGCAGTACACCGAAGTCCTTCATGGCGAAAATGGTACAGGCGATAATGAAGAATGTCCAGGCGAGCAGAAAGAATCCGGCTGAACGATTTCCCTTTCTGATGGCGCGAATGGATGCTACGATGAGCAAAATGGACGAGGCTGCGCAGAAGTTGATTACGTTGTAGCTTTCAATTCCATAGCCTGTAAAGCAAAGGGCCAGCGCAACGCAATAGAGAACAGCATAGCCTAACAGAATCTTATCAATTACAGGCGTATATTCTTTGAGTCGCAAGAAACTTCGTGAAAAGAAAATAGTCGTTATGCCGCTCACAGCACCCATGATGTGCACTCCGTTGCGTCCAAGCCACTCGTTGCCGTTCCATAGGTGTGTATTGCCGTAGCCAAAAAGAACGGCTTGTGTCAGTGCAATCGAAAGGATGTAAAAGGAGTATCCGGCGTAGCCTTTTTCACGCGTAGCCACCGCCAAAAAGAGGTTGTAGAAAAACAATACTGCAATGATGCCGAAGTACAGAAACATGATGGCGTCTTCCTTACCGGCCATGGTCAGAATCTGATTGCTATCGCCTAAATAGATGGGGGCAATCAATTGTTTACTCGATTTCAAGCGGAGCAAATAATGCCCTGCCTTTTCGGGAATGTCGATGGCGAAGCCCGAAGGTGTGCTGTAGTCAATACCATTTCCAACAGTGCTTCCCGTAGTTCCGATATGCGCCATGCCGTTGTTGATGTCGAACAACTCAATGGTTTCTATCGAACTGTTGTCGATATAGCAAAGCATGTTTTTTCCGGCGGGCACCGAAGTGACTTCAAATTTCACATACTGCCATTGGTTGCTGAGTCCAAGGTTAGGAGCGCCCGTGGGAGTGAACAGGAATTCGTTGCTATGAGCAATTGCTTCAGGTGCAAGGTCGGCATTGCCTGTATATACTAGGCAATTCTCCAGCAGGGATGCGCCGGTTGAGTTGCTGCCGAGGGCCCCATAGAACGAGGCCAGCAAAGCGGCCATCCATGTTAACCGTATCGTAAATCGTGTCATTCCGTTTGTGTTGAATGACCGGTTATACGAGGATTAGAGAATTAGTTTCAAAAAACCGGTATTTCGTGTCCTTTTTTGAGTCGTAGGTCGTAATGGACCTCGATAGGACCGCGAGGAGATTCCTCGAAAAAGGAGCTCACCGGTTCTTTCATGAGTTGAAAGACTCGCTGGCGATTGAATTCCTCGGCGAATTCCATGGTGTGGATATTCGGATTTTTCAAGACAACCGAAATGAACTCCGGTGTAGGGTAGGGCAGGCGCCCTTGATTACCTACCTGATCCACTTCTATCAAACCATTGGTCTTGATCATTTTTTCGGTATAGGGAGCGGCAAAACAAAAGAAGTTGTTGACGCCAACTTCTGCCATTACAGGAATGGCGGCGATGCATAACAGCGGCGTAAGTCCTTTGCCAAATACCTTTTTCGCACTCCACAAGCCGCACGCTTCAGCAGTTCCTTCCGGTAGAGTGGAGTGAATAGCCTCAATAATGCGTGGGTCTTGTTCTTTGATAGACTCAATAATGGGTAAGCTTGCGTGGGGATGATTGAAACGATGAATGCGCAAACCGGCTACCACTTCGTTGTCGCTGTCCACAGCAACGAGCACGAAAACGTTGGGGTCTGTCATCCAAGAGGGTTGAGCAGAGTTTAGATTTTTGATGCCCAATTCAGTAAGCACACCTGTGTGTCCGTTGTGGAACAGGGTGCAAAAATCGGGATGCTCAACTGCCTGAAATGCCTCAATCCGGTATGCCCCCATCACATCATGCATGCTTGGCCTCGGATGTTTTTTGATAGATGGATGTAGACTGAAATTGCGCCACCATGTCCATACGGAATCGACCCGAAGGGATGTTGTCGCCAAGCAGTATCTGTCGAATGACCTTCGCCGCAAAGGCACCGCCCATGGCTACGTCGGTAGCAAGCTGTGGCCATGTTGTAATCGTTTTGCCTATTTCAGAAAGTGATTGCTGTGCGCGCAAGCTGGCGTCGTGGGGTTCAATCACCTGCATGAGAAGTTGCATGCGCTCGTGCGGGGAGTTCAAATCCACCGGTTTACTTTCATCCATCAATCCATGAAAAATCGGCCTTTCCGCTTCCAGGTCAAATCGCTCCACATCCAGCATGAGCGAATCGCTTGTGTCCATTACAACCGGTATTCCGCGCTCTCTGCAGGCTTGTCTCAACAAGATTTTCATTTCGAGGCTGTCGCATTCGTCTACGACCAGATCGAGACCGTTGAGGAATTCATCCATGTTTTCGGCCGTGATTCCTTTGTCGTAGCAGCTCACTTCGATGAAGGGGTCTATCTCAGCGATTTCGCGCGCAACAATGGTCGTTTTCAATTCCCCCTGATGAATCATGCTACTGCGAATTCGATTCAAATTGGAAAGGTCGAGTGTGTCAAAATCGGCAACACGCAAACTGCCGCAAATGCGCTCCATTACCAGCGAGATGGCTACCGATTGTCCAACACTGAGACCAACTACTCCCACCTTGGCCGCTGAAAGCGTTAGCTGTTCCTCGCGGGTGATTTTATGGAGATTTCGAATGGTTCGCACCCGAATGAACTCTTCTTTGTTGAGGCAGTGCACCAGCATGCTGCGCCAAGGATAATACACCCAGCATCCGTTTTTTTCGTCGTCATGCGCATCGCAATGCTTAGATATTTCTGCGGTCAATTCCTCTTCTGAGAATGCCTTGGTTGGATTTTCAGCCTTCACCCATTCGCGCAACTGACTGCGGAATAAATCAATCACCTGCATGGTAGGTGATTGCTCGCGAATGTTATGCAACACCGCGCGTTCAAGCGGATTATCGCCTCTCAAAATGAGGGCTTGCCGAGGTGCTTGCTGAAAGAGTGGTGTCATGGTGCGCAGGTTTGTCTTCCCGAATTCGTACGGAATTCGACGTTTCGGAAAGTTACTCTGAACACAATGACCTTTTTCGCGTCAAACGGAGCACTGCTAACAGCTCCGTGTTCAAATCATACTCAGCTTTCGGTTACACCTGAATAAATGATTTTCAAGATGGATTCGGGTATGGGCAACAGACCGAGTGTGCGGGCTGCCTGTACAGCTTGTGCATCGCTATCGAGAGCGCACAAATCGTTCGGCTTTCTAAACTCCCAAGCATTCAGTGTTTGTTCCATGCGCGGTCGAATGGTTTTGGCAAAGCAATCGGCAATGGATTGTTCTTCCAATGTACTCTCAATGCCTGCATATCTTGCTATCTGGTCATTCAAACGCGCTGCAATTGCTTTGTTGCGATCGGCAATGCTGCGCTCGTGCAGATAAACCAGGTATTGAACCGGAAACTGAATGAGGGCTGCGTTGAATAAATACAAGACAGCATTTAAATGGCCTTGTCGTTCAAAGTTGCTTATCCATGTCGGACGCACCTGCTCAAACTCGGAACGATCGTAAATGAGCCATTTGTCGATGTGCAGCGAAGGCATGCAAGCGCCATTCACTTCCTCATTAAAAAGGAAACAGAGTTTTTCAAGTGTGATAAACTCATGTTCACGATAGGCTGCCAGCGTGCTCTTTTGCGTGCGAACCCGAAAGCGAATGCGGAATTGATCATCGAGTGAATTCCATCGAAAGATTCGCGCTGCAACCATCGTTTGAGCCAAGCAGGCCCAGCGGAGCATGTGATAATGGTCGCGCGGATGAAAAATATGCGTGAACGAATCCTTCTGCATAAGTGCTGGTACATCGAAATCCTCCGGCTTAAGTCCCAGTAGATCATCCAGCTTACTGTCCATTTCCCGATAGAAGCCGGTTTTTAAATCGAAAACAGCATAGAATTCATTCGGTCGAACCGGCATCGATTTGAATTGGGCAAGCACCTCTTCTAGATTCCGCTGATTCAGGTATGTGCCATTGTATTGCGGGGCGCGTGCAAAGAGCATATTCAAGTTGCGCGCGAGAAGAATTTCACGCAATGTGCCTAGGTCATCGACCAATTGACGGTAATCGGATTTTTGAATATCAAACTGACTAACGTTTAATAGTCTGGCATGTTCAATGGTGTCGCGAAACACTGCTTTCCAACTTGGGAAATACAATTTGGCTTTCGGCTTTTTACGCGTAAGGTTATAGCCCAAATCAATACCGGTAACGGCGTTAGGATACTGCATGGATTAGTAGGGTTTAGTTACCCAAGTGTAGAGGATATTTTATGAAAATGCATGAGTTGTGGAAATCTTCTATTTCGGTTGAAAAACTCCATTTTTATGGGCATAAACCACTATATGATTTTCTTTTCGAAAAAATCGAAATCCGCCAAACCATTTTCGCCAAATGGAAAATGTTTGCGGAAATAATTATCACCATGAACAAATACCCAAACATCAAATCCCTGCGCTTACTGAACAATTACAAACAGGAATACGTTGCCGATATATTGGGCATCAGTCAGCCGGAATACAGCAAGATTGAAGGTGGCATGCGACGCATCGATGCATTTATGATTACGGAACTTTGTAAATTGTATGATGTAAAGATGGATGAGTTGCTTCACAGAGATGTGATAAGACCCAACCATGCAATGGCGAGTGACTCGATGGGCGCAGCAGGATATGGCCAATTACCCGGAACGGATCTACTGGTTCGTTTAATGGACAACTATACCGTGTTGCTGGATAACTATGTAAAGCAGCAACAAACGACCGAGCGAATCATCAATCGCTTGTTCGAGCAACAAAGGGCTTGAGGTTTAGTCTGGTGTTTCCATCCTCGTTTAATTTGATGTTCATTGTAACCCTTCAATGCATGGTCGCGTTACAGCTATCTGAATCGCCACCTTAAACTGAAAGGCTATGAATCAATTTTTATACGAGCATTCAAATTTGGATGCGCTCGATGGTAAGCCACGAGTTCTATACATCGATGATGATGAATCTAATTTGGTTGCCTTTCGCGCCAATTTCAGAGGAAGCTTCGAAATCTACACTGCGGTCTCTCCTTTTGATGCCTACAATCTGATCGAGGACAAGTCCATTCAGATTGTCTTGGCCGATCATCAAATGCCAACCATCAGTGGTGTGGATTTCCTGGAAACAATCGCCCGCGATTATCCCGGCGTGCAGCGCATCCTCATCACGGGGCATTGCGATGTGAACCTGTTAGTCGATGCAATTAATAGAGGAAGAGTGGGAGGAGTTCTTTCCAAACCCTTCAGTGCACCCGATATGGCTGCTACGATTTCCGATGCATGGAGTCGCTTTCGGGAGATGTTCGAACAAGAAGTGGTTATGAAGCAACTTCGACGACAAAATCAACAATTTGAATTTTTATTGCGACAGCGCATGCTGTCATAATTCTCACGATACTGACTTATTGTTTTTTGTGTATTTTCTTGATTTCAATGAGACTGGCTTGCATGAATGCAGGCCATTTCATTTTTATAGCCAGCGCTTCTTTCGGAAATAAACCAGCATGCCGCAAACCAATATGAACATAAACCCAAGTACCATGAAGTATCCATTCTTGGAGCGGAGCTCGGGCATGTTGTCGAAGTTCATTCCATAAACTCCAACAATAAACGTGAGGGGAACAAAAATGGTCGTGATGATGGTTAGCACTGTCATCACCTGGTTCATTTTCATGCTCAAGTTGCTATGATATAAGTCGAGCAGGTTGACGATTGTTTCTCGATACGTGGCGAGGTTTTCCGATTCGAAAATAATGTGGTCGTACAAGTCGCGATAGTACTTGGCCATATCATCATCAAGCTCGCGAATCATGGTGTTGATAGCTTCCTTTAGCGGGTCGATGTTTCGTTTGAAATCAAGCAATTCTTTTCTCACGGCAAGAATGCTCTGCATGGTTCGTTCGTTGGGTTTTCGCAACACCATACTTTCAATGCGCTCCAAGTGCTTGGCAAATTGTTCGCTCACGATGATGTAGTTGTCGATCACCACATCCAGTATCATGTAGGCGAGGTAATACCCGTTTTTGCTGCGCACCTTGCCTTTTGAGGTGCGTATTCTCTCGCGTATGGAATTGAAACTATCGCCCGGTCTCTCCTGAAACATGAGGAGGTATTTCTCGGAAACAATCAGAGAGAGCTGTTCAATATTCAGCGCAGAAGTTCGCTGATCGAATTCAAGCATTTTAAGCGTTACGAATACATAGTCATCGAAAATTTCGATTTTCGGACGGCTGGTGCTGTTCATGATGTCTTCCAGCACGAGCATGTGAATGCCGAATTCCTTGCCGATGGCTTCGTTCAGCGCGGCATCATGAATTCCGTCTACATCAAACCAACTCACAGTTTCCGATGCAGCATAAGGTGAACACGAAGCAATATTGTCGATGTTCAGTTCGCGTACTTCGGTGTAGTCATAATCGATGAGCCTTACTTTAACGGGCGACTCATTGCGGTCTCCGACATGCATTAATACTTCCGGGCCTACTCCCGATTTTGCCGAGCGAGCTATTTCTTCGTTTCTGGGCGACATCTTCGATACGAGATTAAGAGGAAAAGTAGGTTGCTGCCTTAGATAATTGCCAAACATTCAACAGGCTTAGGCTCATAAACGATGTTAGATGGTTCCTTACCATTGCTCGATTATCGTCAATTTCCAATCGAAAATAAAACACATGAAAGTTCATCTAACAGCCATCGGTGGCAGCGCCATGCACAACATGGCAATCGCGTTGCACGAGAAGGGTATTACAGTAAGCGGCAGCGACGACGAGATATTCGAACCCAGCAAATCGCGTTTGCAAAAACGCGGACTGCTTCCACAAGAGGAAGGATGGTTTCCGGAGAAAATAACCTCCGATTTGGAGGCGGTAATTGTGGGCATGCATGCTCGTAAAGACAATCCTGAATTGTTGCGCGCTCAAGAATTGGGGTTGCGTATTTTCTCTTATCCAGAGTATATCTACGAGCAAACGAAAAACAAAACCCGCGTTGTAATTGGCGGTAGTCATGGTAAAACAACCACCACTGCCATGATTTTGCACGTTGCCAAGGAATGCAACGTGGAATGTGATTTTTTGGTGGGAGCCCAATTGGAAGGGTTCGATTGCATGGTGAGGTTTTCGGAAACAGCACCCTTTGCTATCATCGAGGGCGACGAGTACCTTTCATCACCCACCGATTTACGTCCGAAGTTCCATTTGTACAATCCCGATATTGCTTTGTTGACAGGTATTGCATGGGACCATATCAACGTATTTCCAACGTTTGAAAACTACGTGCATCAATTCGAGATATTCCTGGATAAGATTGCTCCAGCCGGATCATTGGTTTACTGCTCGCTCGATGCCGAGGTGAAAAAGTTGAGTGAAGGTCATTCAGGCGGCTATACCAAAATTCCATACGCCGTTCATCCGCATACCGTGCGAAACGGAGTTACCTATTTGCTCACTCCGAATGGCGAAGTGCCATTGGTGATTTTTGGGGAACACAATCTCCAGAATCTTCAGGGAGCGCTTGAAGTGTGTCGCTTAATGGGAATCAACGATGACGATTTCTACCGCGCTATTTCCACATTCAAGGGCGCCGCTCGCCGTTTGGAACCGGTGAAGGAGACGGCCGATTCTGTAATCTATAAAGACTTTGCACATTCACCTTCCAAGTTGAAGGCGACGACTTCTGCATTTCAGGCACAGTTCCCCGGACGTCGGTTGGTGGCTTGCATGGAGCTGCATACATTTTCGAGTTTGAATGCAAATTTTCTGGGTGAATACAAGGATTCGATGAAGT
>JBKCGW010000376.1:0-16327 GCA_046303175.1 Flavobacteriales bacterium | reverse complement strand
GTTCTGGGCGGACCAGGGGCATCGAATCGAACTGCCACTGCAATGTTGAAAATTATCGAATCACTTCCTAAGCAGCAGTCGGACACCGAGTAATTTCGCCTCCATGAAGTGGCCTCTAGTTGGTGTATTTGTAGTTTTGTTTCATGCGCTTGCTTGGGCCGACCCTATTCTCATTGGCCTGCATTGCCAGCAAAACTATTTGCGTTGCGGAATAAGCCCCATCACGGGAAGCTACCAGGTGATTGGCGATGACAAACTTCTTTTCACAATTGCATCGGGTCAAACAGCCGACATTACCGCGATTAGCGGAAAAGTGAACATCTTCTTTTCGGGAAAAAACCACACCGGCTTCAAGAAAATCACTTGGAGATCGGAATCGCAAGCAGAATTCAAGGCGACACCCGCAGGCAGCAAAGCCAACAATCGTATTTATAAAGGCGATATTGTAGCCTTTAGCATCAACGGACATTTGCAACTGGTAAACCGTATCGATATCGAAGAGTATGTTGCCGGAGTAATAGAGGCCGAAAGTGGCACGGGCAGTGAGCTGGAATACTACAAGGTTCAAGCAGTTATTAGCCGCACCTATGCGCTCAACAATCGCATCCGACACATCGATTCCGGATTTGAAATCTGTGATGGAACGCACTGTCAGGTTTACCATGGTAAACCTAGAAAAGAACCCTTGGCCGAGAAAGCTGCAAAATCGACAGAAGACATTGTCATCGTTGATCACGAAATCAACCTCATTACCGCAGCCTTTCACAGCAACTGCGGAGGAAAAACGGTCAATGCTGAAGTTGCATGGTCGAAACCTGTCCCCTACTTGATAGGACGATGCGATACGTTCTGCCTATCAATGCCTCACAGCCATTGGGAAAAAACGATGAGCACCGAGAAATGGAATTCCTACATAAAACAAAAACGAGGTAGCAATGACACAGCATCGCTGTCCGATGGTGGAATTCTCGGTGAATGCAATCCCATGTATTGCCACGACGCTACGCTGCAAATACCCCGCAGAGTCATGCGAACCGAACTGAAACTGCGGTCCACGCAATTCGAAATCGAAGAAAAATCGGGAGAGGTAATCTTTAAAGGCAAAGGCTTCGGTCATGGAGTTGGCTTGTGTCAGGAAGGTGCGATGCGCATGGCCAAATTGGGCTATAGCTATAAGGATATCATTCATTACTACTACACCGATGTCCACCTCATTCAACGAAGAATGCTCTGGTTTTTCAAAGACTGAACATTAACACACTTTTGGATTGTATTAACGCCGCACATTTATTCTCATTTTTACCTTCGCGGCCTTGCATAGTTAATTCAGATGAAAAAGTCGATTGTATTCCTTTTATTCATGGGCTCTTTGTTTGCCGGCAGCATTCTGGCGCAGCAGAAAGCTCAAATCCGCATTAAGAAGAACATCAATGGTGTGGAGTCTGAAGAAACCCGAGAGGTCATTATTGATTCCAACCAAAGTTTGGAAGATGTTTTACGCGAACTGAATGAACAACCACAAGACCTTCAAAAAAACAGCCATCAACAAATTGAAATCAGCATATTCTCAGATGAAGATGAATTGAATCGCTATCAAGGTCCGCGTAGTTTGAACATGCCCGGTCCCTTTTGGCAAGGAATGAACAGCGGCCAGAAAAAACCATTGTTGGGCGTGATGCTGAAAGAAGTTGCTCCAAACAAATCAGATAAAGGCAAGCAACAAGTGAGCATAACAGAGGTAATTCCCCAAACCCCTGCTGCAAAATCGGGATTACAGACGGGTGATGTTTTCGTCAGCATCAATAAGAAAGACATTTTCACTGCTCAAGATGTGATAGACCAAGTGCATAGCGCGGGCAACGGCGGTGAATTGAAAATTGTAGTAAGTCGCGATGGCAAAAAGAAGAAAATCAAGGCCATCATCGATGCACCAATAGAACAAGAATCAACATCCCTTCCCTTTAATCTGCATTTCGGTAACGATTCGATTTTGATGATCAACCCACTTCTCGGTGATTCGATGCGAATCATACAGCCATTTAATCTGAACGGTGAAGGGCTGCCGGGCGGTGAGACAGCATTCCTGGGTGTAACTCCATCCAACAAAACAAGCACATCAGGCGTAGCGATTCTGGTAGAGAAAAACTCTCCTGCCGAAGCAATGGGCTTGCAAGACGAAGACATTGTGCTCGAATTCAATGGTGAAATCGTGGGCGATTTTGGCACCCTTGCCAATGCCGTTCGCAAGTGCAAACCGGAAAGCGCAGTAGACATCCTAATCATTCGCAATGGCAAGGAACGAAGTATTGCCGGAACGTTGGGCAAGCGCGCGTCCAACGGAACAGAAGACTTTCAAATTTTTCATGACTTCAAAGGCATGGACGATGAAGGCAATTACTTCTATGACTTTGAATTCAACATGGATGCCGGCGACTTACAGCGTCAAATGGAAGATTTCTTCCGTGAATTGAACGGTGGTGGAAACTCCGGCAGCTTCAACATTCCCGACATGGAGTCATCGCCTTCGTTGCTGCGATTGGAAGAACCCAAGCAAGAAGACTTGTCGTTACTTGAGTTGGGAGCAAACACAATTGCATTCAATGAGCTCTCACTTGTTCCGGCCGTTTCGGACTGCAGCATAGCGGTTCGCTTTAACCTGGAGTCCAATTCACCCGTTGTTGTACAACTGAAAGATGGCAAGGGACATACCTTGCTTTATGATGAAAAACAACTCAACGATTCAGCCTACGAACGCACGTTTGAATTGGCGCCCTACCCGGCCGGAGACTATTTTCTCATCATCGAGCAAGCGAGCAAAAGCTATGTAAAGCAAGTGGTGAAGTATAGGCCTTAGTAATTCTCAATCGCCCATTCCTTGCCTGTTCTGTATACAGTTCCTTTGAAAAAAGCGACCACCTTGTTATTCTGATTGAGCACATTCACGTGATAGAGCCCTGTGCTTTTGGTTACGCTCTTCTCCTCCACTTGTGTAGTGAGTACATCGCCTTCAAAAGCTTGTGCAACATGAGAAATAGAAGTTTCAATGGATACCGCTTGAATTCCATGCGCATTGCTCGCAAAGGCCAACGCGCTATCCGCGAGGCTATAGGAAATTCCTCCGTGAGCAATTCCAAAACCATTGAGCATCTCCTTCCGAACCACCATTTGCAAAACGGAAATACCCGGACCAATTTGCACGCATTGAATACCCAACCATTGCGACATCGGATCGTTTCGGTACATGTGATTTACTATGCGAACGGCCAAATCTTCCTGACTCATCATATCTTATTGTAAGTTTCGCGAAAGAAAAGGAAATTTTGCAATCAGTTGCATTTCCCTGCATCGCTATTTTTGAATATGCGTTCTTCCCTCCTATCAACAGTTATTCTGCTTCTGCTTTCAAATTCATTCATCGCTCAGAAAACGAATGAAGATGACTATGCAACGAGCAGCTCAGCCAAAAGCAAACCCGAAGCGGTAATTCCCTTTCGTGATCGACTTGTTTTCGGGGGTAGTTTAGGTGGATATTTTGGAAACCCCACGTACCTGCAAGTCAACCCGATGGTTGGATACCGCACTACTCCGTGGTGGGTAAACGGTATCGGTGTCAATTACATCTACACGTCCGTTGGCGGATATTCAGAAAACATCTACGGGGGAAGTATTTGGACACGCGCTTACATCCAAAAAGCACTCATTGCCCACAGTGAGTTTGAAGTTTTGAGAAGAGAAGCTTCCGACCAGTTTGGGAATAGCGCGAGTGCGACTGTTCCTGTTTGGCTTGTTGGCGCCGGTTATAACAGTGGAGGACGTGTTCGATTCAGCGCAATGATTATGTACGATCTCATTCAGGACCCCAATTCACCTTACAACAATCCCATCATACGACTGGGAGGTCTTTTCGGTTTTTAGAGCGATGAAGTGCTATCAGGCGCAGCAGTCTCGACTGGAGCCGTTTCCTGTTCCATAACCGGATCACTCTTGCTTTCCTCTGCGGGCAATTCCTGCACCTCCTGCTCTTCTTCAATCACAGTGGGGATATCTTCGTCAGGAACAGCCTTCAATTTTTCCTCCACTTCGCGCTCCTCTGCTTCACGCTTTTCTTCAGCCACATCCTTGCTGTAGCGATTAAAATAGTCATCTCCAATCAGCCTCATCAAACGCGCAATTTGTGTTTGACGCTTCTTCATGTAAGAGCCGGGTTTAGACACGCTGTACTTCTTTGGGTTGGGAAGGCATGCTGCAATCAAGGCCGCCTGCTCGCGCGATAAATTGCTTGCGGACACACCGAAGTAATCCTTCGCCGCAGCGCCAACGCCATACTTGCAAGGCCCCATTTCAATCACATTCAAATACACTTCCATGATTCGCTCCTTCCCCCAGATCCACTCAATGAGATAGGTAAAGTATACTTCAAATCCTTTGCGAATCCACTTGCTCACTTTTGATTGGCCCGGCCATAAAAAAACGTTTTTGGCCGTTTGCTGAGTGATGGTGCTAGCACCTCTGTACTTACCTTTTCTCTTGCCTTCCGTTTCGTTGTACTTACGAGCCTTTTCTACCGCTCCCCAGTCAATGCCTCCATGCTTCATGAAATTGTTGTCTTCACTGGCCACAACAGCAAGCTTCATATGCGACGAAATTTCATTGCCGTCCACCCACTCCTTGTGAAACTCAGAACCCTTGGGACAATCACCCGTAAGTTGCAAGTACGTGGTAGGCGGATTGATCCACTTCAACGCCACTACCCACAAAATAGTGAAGCCAAAGAATGCTGCTATAGAGAGGCCGATAATTCTAAGCCACTTCCGCCAGGACGGCTTGCGCGTAGGTGTTGCCGGCATACTATTTCAGTCCCAATTTTTTTTGAATGTCGGCAGGTATGGCGTCACGATGAACTACGATTCCAACGGTCTTCATGAGGTAGTAATTCTTCGATACGTGGAGGTATCCCTTGAAAGGGTTCGTAGCTCCCCACGAGTTTTTGGTGATGTAGTAGGTATTGCCCTTCTGATCCTTCGATTTTCCGGTGATGTGCATGAGATGATCGTCTGTTGTTTCAAAACGATCAAATGCTTCCTGGCGCAGCTCCGCTGTTGGAACAAGCTCCGCATGCATGGAGGTAAACCATTCATCTTTCTTTGGCATCACTGCAGGTAGAATAGCAACTCCTTGTGAATAGGAAAATCCTTTTTCACTTACATCAGCGTCCCACGCTACGGTGTATCCATTATCAATTGCATAATCCGTAATTCTCTCTAAGTCCTGCATAGGCACATTATAAAAACTTCCCTTCGCCCAATTATCCGGCACTTCCAAAACAAACGGTGCATAGAAAGGATGATGGGTGAACGAGGAGATGCTCACATACTCCGATGGATTAATCTTCAGCTCATCTCGAAACTGCATGGGAGTATATTTCTTTCCATTGTATTCGAACGTTGCAGGCAGCTGACCCAGTTCAGCATCGAGAATTCCTTCGATGGAATTTTTCCAGGCAGCGCCTTCTTCATTGAGCTTTTTATCGAGAACCGTTTTTACGGTTGATTCCAACAGAGCATCCAAGCTTCCATGGTTATGTTCGGTAGAAGAACCTTTCAATCCTGAATAGGCCGTTTCAGGCACCATGCCATGGCTGGCGAGAACCGTCAACACATCGTGACTCAATCCGCCTGGACCAAACTGCTGCTTTCCCTGGTAGCGCACGAAGGCCTCGGCCTTCAGCGGATAGTTAACGCGCACGTTGTACATTTCTGAAAGGTCGATGGCTTTGCCACCTTTGCGAAGCACTTCAGCCTCCAGGAAAGACATCGTTGCAAAACTCCAGCAGGTTCCTGTTTGACACTGGTTTTCTATAGTTCCTGTTGCGTTCTCTTTGGTTATCTCAAACGTGTAAGGTCCGGCTGAACCATTTACTTGAGCTACCGCAGATTGGGCTGTAAACAAAACCGCAGTTAAGACTGCTAAACGACCATACTTCATATTCAGAAAATTGTTTGCAGCAATGATAGCAAGGAAAAGGCTTGCTATCAACCCTCCTGTGTTCAAACGAAGAATAGAGCGAAATGGAAGAGCATCCACAAAAGCTGAAATTTGAGCAACCTTAGAATCATTGCATGAAAAAGAAAGTAGCAGTCGTTTGTGGCGGATATAGCGGAGAGTCGGTGGTTAGCTTGCGCAGCGCGCAAATGATCATGAACAACATAGACAGAACCGTATATGAGCCCACGAAAATTATCATCACCCAAGAATCGTGGGTAGCCGAAACAGAAGCGGGGACCGTTGCTGTCGATCGCAGTGACTTTAGTGTTACTCTCAACAACAGAAAAACCATGTTTGACGGGGTATTCATGATAATTCACGGAACACCCGGTGAAAACGGAATTCTGCAAGGCTATTTCGAATTGTTGGGCATCCCAACCACAACAGGTGACACGCTCAACATGGCGCTAACCTTCAATAAGAAAATGACCACGCGCGTGCTGGGCACTCATGGCTTCCATGTTGCAAGAAGTATTACCCTGAAGAAAACCGATTCGTACTCCGCTCACAACATCATCGAGCGTGTGGGTCTACCCTGCTTTGTAAAACCCAACTGTGGTGGAAGCAGCATCGCAACATCTCGCGTGAATGAGCTCGATGGATTGCACAAGGCAATTGATCTTGCATTCAATGCAGATGATCAGGTTATCATTGAAGAGTTCATTGAAGGTACCGAAGTAACATGCGGTGTTATTCAATGGCAAGGAAAAATAACGGCCTTGCCCATTACCGAAATTGTATCGCAAAAAGAATTCTTCGACTTCGAAGCAAAGTATCAGGGACAATCGGAAGAAATTACACCTGCCCGCATTGACAAAGACATTTATGCTCAAGTGCAAGCCAACTCAGAGGCTATCTATAAATCGCTTGATTGTAGAGGAATGATTCGAGTAGATTACATCATTCGGGGTAAAGACATTTTTGTCATTGAAGTAAATACCACACCCGGATTTTCAGAAGCGAGCATCATTCCGCAGCAAGCAGCCGTTCAGGGAATCGATAAAAAAACGTTGATTAGCGCGGTTATCAGCAGTAGCTTTTAAGGCATCAAAATCGGAGTATCATCCTCATCTGCATGCTCTCTTTTACGAGCATTGAGCTCCCTGCGCTGCTTGATGTATGTACGAATCAACAGCGTGGTCGTAATACCAATAAATCCGATTACGATATAGCCAACGTAGTGCTCAATCGCGGGGAACTGCGTGCCCAGGAAATAGCCAATCAAACTCAAGGAAGTAATCCACAGAGCGCCGCCCACCACGTTGAAGAACATAAAGGTTGGTACAGGAACCCGAATAACACCGGCTATAATTGGTGCAAACGTGCGGATGATTGGGAGGAAGCGCCCCAACACCAGCGTTTTGCCACCGTGTTTCGCATAGAATGATTGCGTGATATCAAGATACTTCCGCTTGAAAACAATCGAATCCTTTCTTTCAAATAGAGGAGGTCCCACCCTTCTGCCAAACACATAACCAAACAGACTTCCTGCCACCGCAGCGAGGAACATGGAAACCGTAAGAGTAGTTACGTCCACTCCCAACAACTCCGGCTTAGTTCCGCAGATGAGTCCGGCAAGAAAAATCAACGAATCGCCCGGCAAGAAAAAGCCAACCACAAGACCATTTTCAGCGAAAATTACAAGCAACAACAAGAACATTCCTCCATGATGAATGATAGACTCCGGGTTGGTCAACTCCTTGAGGAACTCCAGCACTTGCATGAGCGAAAGATAGAAAGAAAGTTCAACCTGTCAAGTACTACATGATTAAGCTTCTGTCCACACCCTGGTTCCTTCCGAACAATTGGTGCAGATATCAATTTCAGACCGCGACTTGGTAAGAGCCTGTCTGAAGCTTACGTATTGCGAACCATGCCATACTTCGCGAAGAGAAGCTTCTTGCAAATTACCCAGCGCATGGGTCGCGTCTTTATCGAAACAACACGGCACCACTCGGCCGTCCCAGGTGATCACACAACCACTCCACATACGCCAGCAGTGGTTGTCCAGTGCATTTTTAACTCGATAGGTTCCATCTGCTCTGCGCACATACCTGCTGTACCGTTCATTTTTCGGCAACAACGGATTTCCAAGCTCGTAATCATATACCTGGGCAGTCTTGAATCGAACCTCGTCGGCTTTCAAATCGGCAGCGAGCTTAACCACATCCTCAATCTGATGTTCATTGGGAGCCACCACCAAGAACTGAAAAACGATGTGCGGCGTGGCTGAATTATGTATTCGCTTCTGCTCAATAACATGTCGCGCACCCTCCAATACCTTATCCAACTTTCCGTGTACTCTGTATTGCTCATACACTTCCTGAGTTGTGCCATCGATGGAAATAATCAATTGATCAAGTCCGGAGGTAACAATTTCCGACGCAACGCGCTCCGATATAAAATGACCATTTGTACTGGTGCTTGTGAATATTCGTTTCGCATGCGCATGTTGAACCAACTGCAAGAACTCCGGATGAATAAATGGCTCTCCTTGAAAGTAAAGGTTCAGGTGAATGAGGTGAGAGGCCATCGAATCGATCCATTGCTTGAAATCACCTATTCGCACATTGCCTGTTTTTCGCGAAAACATTTTCAATCCGCTGGGGCATTCGGGACACCCTAAATTGCATGCGGTGGTTGGCTCGATGCTCACGCTCATGGGCATTGCCGGATGTTTATGCCCCCACATTCGAGAGGTGTAAAACGAAAGGATAACAAGTCCTGCATTCCAAGCCTTCGCCAAGGAAATGTAGCGAGCATACCTCCGTAATTCTGCAACCAATCGAACCATCGTCACAAATGTAAATGCAATGCGAGGGACTATATTTGAATCCTGTGAAATCGCTTGCCAATACGTTGCTATTCTTCTTGCTGCTTCAGCGGTGCGCCGCACAATTGCTGAACGGTTCCGTAATAGACCGAAACAGCGGTGAGGCACTTCCATTTGCCGCTATTCTCGAAGTTGGAACCCTGAATGGTGTGTACTCCGACATTGACGGTCATTTCCAATTATTTCTCAGCGATTCCACTCATACTATTGAAGTGAATATGATTGGTTATGATTCGCAGCGATTTGATGGAATACAATCCGTTCCTCCGGTCATTGCTCTTCAACCCAAAGCCAATTTGATGGCAGAAATCATCATTCGCCCGGGAGTAAATCCGGCCGAAAGAATCATTCAAACAGCAATCGACAACAAAGACGAAAACAATCCCGAAGGCAACGAAGCCTTCACCTACAACAGCTACAACAAACTCATTTTTGGTGCTTCCATCGATTCAAGCCTTCTGCATGAGACCATGCAAACCGGCCTTGATTCCAATGCTCGTTCTGCTGTCAACTTTTTCAACACGCAGCATCTCTTTCTGATGGAAAGTATCACTGAGCGGAAATATTTGCCCCCGGGTAAAAGCGAAGAAACCATCATTGCAAACAAGGTATCGGGGTTGAAGAACACTGAATTGTTTCTTCTCGGAACTCAATTGCAATCCTTCTCCTTCTATGGCGAATCCGTTGAACTGCTCGGCGTTAAATACCTCAGCCCACTGGCCAACAACGCTATTAATAAATACTATTTCGAACTAGAAGACACAACCTATCTTGGAGTGGATACCGTTTTTGCGATTTCATTTCGACCTAGATCCAATAAGAACTTCTCTTCCATGAAAGGAAGGCTTTATATCAACACAAATGGTTACGCAATTCAAAATGTTCTTGCGGAACCCATTCAAGAAGGGAAAATGCAATTCAAAATTCAACAGCAATATGCCTTCCTCTTCAACAAGCAATGGTTCCCGATGCAGCTGAATTCCAACATTGTCTTTGACTCTACTGTTTCTGTGGGACCCTTTCCATTAACCGGCGAAGGTCGTTCCTACATCAAGAATGTTCAATTGGGTGTAGCGTTAAAACCATCCGATTTCACTCCCGTAACGTTACAGATGCTGCCGAATGCAGAAAACGCCTCCGACACTGTTTGGAATGCATACCGAGAACAAACACTCAACCATAAGGAACTCAAAACGTATCATGTCATTGATAGCCTGGGTCGTGCGCAAAATCTGGATAGAAGACTAAAGGCTTTTGAATCATTAAGCACAGGCCAACTCAACGTTGGGTATGTAAACATTGACCTAAAGCAGCTTATTGCTTTCAACAACTACGAAGGTTTTCGTTTGGGAGGTGGCGTTCGATCCAGTTATCGATTATCCGAGAAATTCAATGTGGGCGGATACCTTGCTTATGGATTCAAAGATGATGCGTTCAAGTATGGCGGAGATGTTCTCTTCCACCTGTATAAAAAGCGCAATGCTTGGTTCAAAATCGAGTACAAAAAGGACGTAATGGAAATGGGCGGAAATGGAATTCGAATAGCTGAGCCCGGAAACTTTCTCAATCAAAACATCTATCGACTTTTCGTTTCCAGAATGGACAAACGAGAGCTCATACAAGCCAGCGTTAGCGGGCGGCTCATCGGTAATCTAACAACTACCGCCTTCTTAAACAATCAGTATATTGAGTCGTATAGCAACTACGCATTTACGCGACAAGAAACTGAAGCTGTTGCCCTCACCGACAGCAATTACAACGTCACTGAAACCGGAGTAACCCTTCGCTTCGCACCTGGAGAAAAACTGATGCGCACCGGTTCTCGTGAAATTCGATTGAGTGGTCAATATCCCATTTTTCATTTTCAATACACGGCCGGACTTTACGGTTTGGGCGGAGGAGAATATCAATACAATCGATTCGATGCCCGCGTAGACAAAACATTCAACATCCTGTCCGCAGGGAAGCTTAGCATTACCGCTACTGGTGGATCATGCATCGATGATGTGCCTCTTTCATTGCTTTACAACGCTGAGGGCACCTACGAAAAATTCACCATCGTTGCACCGGGTTCCTTCCAAACCATGCGTGTCAATGAATTCATGCATTCGCGATACGCGGCCTTTCACATACGTCATGCCTTTCGCTCGTTCAACTGGTTGAAAGGAAAACTAAAACCCAATCTAGTCTTGGCTCATAGCATGCTGTGGGGCGATTTCAAGAACGCATCCGGCCACTCTATATCGTTCTCTCAAGCTGAAAAAGGATATTTCGAAAGTGGCATCCAAATGGACAACCTTGTTGTCTCCGGAATCAGCGGAATCGGGCTAGGCGTTTACTATCGTTACGGCACCTATGCTCTGCCGAATGCAACAGAAAACATTGCTATCAAACTGAGCACCTCCTTCTCCTTCTAATTAAGACAAGCTCTGAATTATGTCGTACTTGGTGATGATGTGATACTTGCCTGAATGCAATTTCACCAAAATAGCAGGGACTTCTTTGCTAATCAATTTTGAAACAGCATCTATTGAATCATCCTCTGAAACCACAGGAAGTGTAGGCCCCATCAACTCTTCAATCTTCTTATTGATATTCATTGGATTATCAACCATGCTTTGATACAATCGTGTTTCATCGACAAAGCCGGCAAACTCATCATCCTTCACAACAGGGATTTGTGAAATACCATACTTCTTCATCTTGTCGATCGCATGTCCTACCAACTCTCCGCTACCAATAGTTACAAGTGGCTTGTCCATGTGCGCCGCAATTAAATCGCGCGCCGTCTTTTTTTCTTCCTTCAAAAATCCGCGATCACGCATCCATTCATCGTTGTACATCTTGCCGAGGTAACGTGTACCGTGGTCATGGAAAATGACAACCACCACATCCCCTTCTTTGAATCGATCCTTCATTTGCATGAGACCTGCCATGGCACTTCCCGCGCTGTTTCCGGCGAAAATCGCCTCTTCACGCGCAATACGACGCGTCATGATTGCAGCATCCTTATCAGTTACCTTTTCGAAATGATCAATCAAGTCGAGATTCACATTTTCAGGCACAAAGTCCTCACCAATGCCCTCTGTGATGTATGGATAGATTTCGTTCTTATCAAAAATTCCGGTTTCCTTTAGCTTTTTGAAAACCGATCCATACGTGTCGATTCCCAAAATCTGAATCGCCGGATTCTTTTCCTTCAGGTATCGGGCCACACCACTAATGGTTCCGCCTGTTCCAACACCTACTACCAGGTGTGTAATTTTCCCTTCGGTTTGCTGCCAAATTTCCGGTCCCGTAGTTTCATAGTGAGCTTGAGCATTGCTCGGGTTATCGTATTGATTGGCCTTCCAGGAATTGGGAACCTCGTTCACGAGTCGACTCGATACGCTGTAATACGATCGCGGGTCTTCCGGATCTACATTGGTTGGACACACTATAACTTCTGCACCAAAGGCTCGGAGAGCATCAAACTTTTCTTTCGACTGCTTATCCGTTGAAGTGAAAATACACTTGTAACCTTTGATGACCGAAGCAATGGCCAAACCCATCCCTGTGTTTCCACTTGTGCCTTCAATGATAGTGCTGCCGGGCTTCAATTTTCCATTGCGCTCTGCATCTTCAATCATCTTGAGAGCCATTCGGTCCTTGATGCTGTTGCCCGGATTCGTCGATTCAACTTTTGCCAGCACGAGCGCAGGTATCTCCTGTGTAATGCGATTGATTTTGACAAGCGGTGTGTTGCCAATCGTGCTTAAAATATTTTCGTGATAATTCATTCTTCTAAATCAAATTGTGGTGTGTCTAACTAAAACGTATGGCTCGAATCGGTGATATTTTCAAAACATACAAAGCAGGAACAACCATGGCCAAAATACAAATACCCAGTGTTCCCAAATCGAGTAACAGCATATTCATAAAATCGAATTTCACCGGCACTGTATCGATGTAATAATTTTTCGGATCAAGCGAGACCACAGACCATTTCCATTGTATGAACGCCAACCCCATCCCCACTGCATTTCCTATCAACATTCCCTTTCCGATAATCCAAGCCGCATTCTGAACAAAAATGCGCATGACGGCTCCGTCAGCAATACCCAGCGCTTTCAACAAACCTATCATCGATTGTCGCTCCAAAATGATAATGAGCAATGCAGATGTCATATTGATAATTGAAACCACTACCATCAACAAAATAATTATTGCGACATTGATGTCGAGCATTTCCAACCAGGCAAAAATGTCGTGATTTCGGTCGGTGATTTTCTGTGCTTGCAAAAACCTGGAGGTGACCACAGCTTGCAATTCATCCTGACTCCTTCTCAATTCATCATAGTCGCGAATGTTGACTTCGTAACCACCAATGTAATCACCATCAGAATTGTCGATACGTGTTTCCGTAGAATACACATTCGGCACTAGCATGTTCCTTTTCCAACTAATTTGAGCTTGGGCAGGCTTGGTTTCTGAAAGATCGCCTACCACCAGTGAAATAGATGTATCGCCAACAATATGCATGCGATGAGGTCCTGGTCCTAGCCACCTGGTATCGCTCCACTGAAAAGTCAATTCCCCATCACCACCCGAAGCAAGCGCATAAACCGAGACCGAGTCGTTCACGGCAACACTATCGACCGAAAGACCTACTCGCAATCCCCAGCCATACAATTTCTGGACATCCTTCAAATCCGCAAATACGAGTTGCTTATCAAAATCCTCAAGGCCCGTATCGAATATGCCACATACCCGAAAGCTGCGCTGACGATGATTTTCCTTTTCACCGTCAAAAAACAACATACGTGCTTTGTCACCCAATCGAAGCTTCATCCTGTCCGACAGATAACGAGAGATTACGATGCGTGAAACAGAATCGTTGGGCTCCAATACGCGACCTTCTTGCATTGCATCGGCTATAAAAGACCAGTCGTAATCCGCATCGACACCTTTTACGATGACGCCCTGCATCGACTCATCCGACTCAATGATGCCCGGCTTGGTAGCAAAAACCTGCACTTGTTTTACACCATCGGCTTGCTTCAACTCATTGTAAACATCCTCATTGAACAACAATCGCTGGGAGTCTCGCGAGTAATTACGCTCCATGCTCGTAACCTGAAAATGCGCACCAAAACCAATTACTTTGTTTCGGATTTGTTCTTGAAAACCGCTCACTATGGCCATACTCACAAGCATGAGGGCCATTCCTACCGCGATTCCGGCCGTTGCAATGCGAACGATGGGACGCGAAATGCGCGTTTTATCATCAGCACGACGAATACGTTTGGCTATGTAGGAGGCAATACGCACGTAAAGGATATCCACTTGAATCGGGGTAAAAGTAGTTGGCAAGCGCACAATATGCAGGAGCAAAGAAGCGATTTTAGTAAACCAGTTATGAAGCACTTCTTTATCACAGCCCTATTCGCCACATTCTTTTCGTGTGGAAGCCAGCTGTATCCGTCACAGTCAACCGCTGTCACCCCCATCCTTTGTGGGGCAGCGCAAACAGAAGAATACATGGATCTTCTGAAGAATAAACGCGTTGGATTGATTGCCAATCAAACCTCTACGATTGGGCAAACGCACCTCGCAGACACATTGGTGGCCCTCGGAATTCAGGTTGCTACTGTTTTTGCCCCTGAACATGGTTTTCGAGGTGAAGCGGGTGCAGGAGAGCACATCAAGGATGGTAAAGATCCGAAAACCGGAATCCCCGTTCTTTCCCTGTACGGCAAGACAAAAAAACCAACGGCGGAGATGTTGAAAGGCATAGACCTTTTGGTATTCGATATTCAGGATGTAGGTGCTCGATTTTACACCTATATATCGACTCTGCATTACGTGTTGGAAGCTGCGGCCGAAAACAACATCGAAGTGCTAGTGCTTGATCGTCCCAATCCAAACGGTTACTATGTCGATGGCCCTGTTCGCGAAGAAAAATACGCATCCTTTGTTGGAATGCATGCCATCCCCATTGTACACGGCCTCACCGTCGGTGAACTCACCCAAATGATTATGGGAGAAGGGTGGCTCAAATCCAATCCGGTCGTGCATATCATTCCTTGCAAAAACTACACGCACTCAATGCGCTATTCGCTTCCCGTGAAACCTTCGCCCAATTTGCCCAACGACAGAGCCATTGAGCTCTATCCTTCTTTGTGCTGGTTCGAAGGAACCGAAGTAAGCGTGGGCCGGGGAACACCCTATCCCTTTCAAATCATTGGCTTCCCCGACTGCACGACTGGAACATACACATTCACGCCTATCGACATGCCCGGCATTGCCAACGATCCTCCGCACGAAAACAAGCTTTGCAAAGGCCTTGACCTTCGAACTAATGCCATCACCTCCGGTGATACAACCACGGGGATTCACATTGATTGGTTGCTCAACATGTATTCATCGTATCCCAATCCCTCAACATTTTTCAATGCCAATGGCTTCTTCGACAAACTCTGCGGGACAGCAAGCGTTCGAGAAATGGTAATTGCGGGAAAAACGAGCAAGCAAATACGCGAATCGTGGCAAGAAGATCTGGTCGCTTACAAAAAGAGACGAAAACTTTACCTCCTCTACCCTGATTTTGAATAGGCTATGGCATCCTAAAAAAGGGATTCAAAAAAAATTTGCGCTTTTAGAATGTCGGTGTATATTTGCGCCCCGTTTGAACGGAATGGGAGCATAGCTCAGCTGGTTCAGAGCATCTGCCTTACAAGCAGAGGGTCACAGGTTCGAATCCTGTTGCTCCCACAAAAATCGCCTCACGGCGATTTTTTTTTGTCCATGATTACCAGTTCCATTCAAATACGTCAGCACACGTTTGAATTGCATCCGTTGCGCGCCTTGTGGTGGGAAAAACAATCTATTCTCATTTGCTCCGATGTTCACATTGGCAAAGCAGCACACTTTCGAAAAGCAGGCATCCCCATTCCCAATGCAGTAAATGCTTCCAACCTTTGGAACCTGGTGGTATTGATTGAAAAATATGTACCCAAAAAAATAGTCTTCCTGGGCGATTTGTTTCATAGCAAATCCAACAACGAATGGGAAGAGTTGATGGATATGTTGGCCCAATTTCCACACATAGAACTGCTGCTTATCAAGGGAAACCACGAAGTTGAATTGTCGGATACCTACGAAAAGCTTGGAATCAGAACCGTCGATTCAATCACAATCGAAGGCATTCACCTAACGCATGAGCCAACATCATTGCCGGAAACTGCTGAATACGTGCTTTGTGGACATTTGCACCCTTCCGTGCGACTATCAGGAATAGCGAACCAACAGCTGCGCTTACCTTGTTTTTGGTTTGGAGATTCAGTGGGAGTAATGCCTGCCTTTGGCGAATTCACCGGAACCCATACCATTCAACCCAAAAAAGGCGATCAGGTTTTCGTGATAGCTGAAAACCGCGTAATGCAAATTGGCTGATTAAAATTTGATTTC
>JBKCGW010000375.1:0-1145 GCA_046303175.1 Flavobacteriales bacterium | reverse complement strand
GCTCAACACCGACGATACCCTGCATCATTTTTACGCCCCCTCCTTGCCGGGATCGTATAACACGATCGGTCAATACATGGAGTTGCAGCCGTGGCTGCACTCTTACTACCTCGATAGCCTGAAATTCATCCAACAGAGTTTATAAGATGCAGGCGGGAATTCAACTCTATCAGTATTGGAAGGGACGCATCGAGACGATGGGTAAGATTCGGACTGCGTGGTTTACGACCTTTAATCTAGATATTTCTTTCTTCGAGAAATACGTTCTCAGCGCATTGATGGGAATTGACGCCCGCGACATGAGTCGTCCCGAAGATTACGAAACGCTGAGTGCAGCCCTCAATGCCGACAACACCGACGAATACATGGATGTGCGTGTGTTTTACGATGCAAAACAGCTCATGAACACGGGTAAGCCTAAACTCACGGCTGTTGATTTGCACGCTATGGAAGCGCATCGATTCGGCAACAACTTCATCGGTGGCGTGTTTCACCCCAAGGTTGCCCTGTTCGAAAACGACCAAGGCCAGTTTTGGCTATTGACCGGCTCCTTTAACATGACACTCAGCGGATGGGCCCGTAACCGAGAGTCGTTTTTCTTGGAACCCATTCTCGATGCATCGAATGCACGAGCGGCTCACTCCTTCTTTCAGTCACTCGCTAAAGTCCACGGAATGGAGGCAGCACCTGCTTTGCGCAGGTTGAAAAACCTAAAGACAGAATCAGATACAGCACCCTGGAAGTTTACAAGCAGTTTGGATGCTACGCTTTGGCTCGATGAAATGCAGCGTAAGAACCAAACAGGTTCTTTGCGCATTTGGAGTCCCTACTTCAGCGAAGAACTCGGGGAAGTAATCCGACAACTGAATACACGCGGATGGTCTTCAATCGAAATAGTCCCTGCCACCAACGAAAATCAAAAAATCCGCATCGAAGCAGAGAACTTTGAAACGGCATCGGCTATGTCGGGCGTGCACTTTCTACGCGACGATGTCACCGGAATTGATCCTGCTGTTTTCGTTCACGGTAAGGTGTGGCTCACGTCGCATGCAGTAGCCATCGGTTCGTGGAATATGACACAGGCAGGCATGAATATCGCTTCAAGTGGAAGCAACAACATAGAAGCCGGTGTGGTTGTATCGCTC
>JBKCGW010000374.1:0-12714 GCA_046303175.1 Flavobacteriales bacterium | reverse complement strand
ATCTCTTACCCACTCTACCTCACGCACCAATTCTTGAGCATCAACCTCATCATTCCTTACCTGATGTGGAAACACGAAATGACGCTGCCTGCAGCCGCATTAGGCGTTGCATTGCCGGCAAGTATCTTGGTCGCAACCATCATCCATTACCTCGGAGAAAAGACGGCTAGCAATTGGCTCAAGCAAAAACTTTCGGGAATATTCCTGAACTCTGTGAGCGGAAAATAGCGACTACGCTTCAATAAAATCAGCCATTTCACGCTGCATGCTTTTCGCCTCTGCTGCCGCCGCTTGAGCAAAATCGGCTCCCGTCGAAGCATACAGAATGCTCCGTGAAGCGTTGATGAGCAAGCCCACCTCTTCGTTGGCCCCTTGTGCCATCACTTCCTTCAGACTGCCTCCTTGCGCGCCTACTCCGGGTACAAGCAAGAAATGGTTGGGCACTACGTTGCGCACGGCCTGCATGGCTTCTGCGCGGGTAGCCCCTACTACAAACATGGTATTCTCGGGTGTTCCCCAGCCGGCTGTTTTCTCCAACACGTGCTCAAACAGCGGTCGTCCACCGGCATCGAGCGTTTCAAAATCGTGGGCTCCCGGATTGCTGGTGAGTCCCAACACAATGGCCCATTTGCCATCGTGCTTCAAAAACGGCTCAACCGAATCGCGTCCCATATAAGGTGCTACGGTTACGCTGTCGAAACCATAGGTATTGAAAAAAGTGCGGGCATAGTAGTCCGATGTATTGCCAATATCACCGCGCTTGGCGTCGGCTATGGTAAAATGTTCGTTACCAATGTAGGCAGCGGTTTCTTTCAGAATATCCCACCCCTCGCTACCGAGAACCTCGTAAAAAGCAAGATTCGGTTTGTAAGCAACCGCAAAATCGCGTGTAGCGTCGATAATCGCCTTGTTAAACGAAAGAATATCCATGCCTGAAGGCAGTTTGGCAGGGTCCGTATCGAGGCCCACACATAAGCATGATCGACGGGAGCGAATAAGCTTAACAAGAGTCTTTCTATCCATGGCACAAATATGACGTCTGCACCCTATTTTCGCGTCCCGAATTTTTACACAACTCATGAAGATTCTTGTCTGCATAAGCAAAGCCCCCGACACTACATCCAAAATTGCTTTTACCGACGGTGGAAGCAAATTCGATGAAAACGGTGTCCAATTCATTGTGAACCCCTACGACGAATGGTATGCCCTGGTGCGTGCCCTCGAGCTGAAGGAAACCCTAGGCGGCACAGTAACCATCCTTTCGGTGGGTGGTGCCGACTACGAGCCCATCATTCGCAAAGCCTTGGCCATTGGTGCCGATGAAGCAGTGCGCATCGACGCGGCGGAAAGCGATTCATTATACGTAGCAAAGCAGATTGCCGCATACGCCAACGGAAAAGGATTCGACATCATTTTCTGCGGAAAGGAAACCATCAACTACAACGGTTCGATTGTACCCGGAATGGTAGCTGAGCTGCTCGATCTTCCTTTTGTAAGTCTGGCCATCAAACTCAATATGAATGGCAATACTGCCACCATCGAGCGTGAAGTAGCCGGCGGCGAAGAAGTTTTGGAAGTAAACACTCCCTTTGTAGTGAGCGCAGCAAAAGGTATGGCCGAGCAACGCATACCCAACATGCGCGGTATTATGGCTGCTCGCACGAAACCCCTCGAGGTGGTACCTGCCGCTGCTGCAGATGCTTCTACTTCGGTGAAAAACTATTCGCTACCTCCTGCCAAGAGCGGTTGCAAATACATCGATGCAGAAAACGCAGGAAGCTTAATTCAAATCCTCCACGAAGAGGCCAAAGCAATCTAAGTTCAATCCACAGAATTCTCGAATATGTCAGTTCTTATATACGCTGAAAATCACAACGGCAAGTTCCCCAAGAGTGCGCTCGAGGCCGTTGGTTATGGTGCCGATGTGGCTGCCATGATGGGTACCGAAGCCATTGCCATTACATGTGGCTCTATCAATGGCGACGGTGGTTTAGGCAATGCAGGTGCTTCGAAAGTGCTCTCTGCAAATGCGCCTTCCAGCGACTCTCAAATTCTTTGCAAATTGGTGGTTGCTGCCGCTGCGCAAGTGGGAGCTACCGTTATCATTTTCCCGCACGATATCGCCGGTAAAATGATTGCACCTCGCGTAGCTGCTCGTCTGGATGCCGGACTGGTTCCCGGTGCAACGGCATTGCCAAGCAGCGACTTTGTAGTGCGTAAAAATGTGTTCAGCGGAAAAGCCATTGCGGAAGTCACTATCCATACAGGAAATAAGGTTATTACTGTTCTTCCCAACTCATTGGGAGTGAAAAACACCGGCGCTACTGCGTCGGTTGAGTCCTTTGCTTTCGACGCAGGTGCATCACGCATTACGGTGAAGGAAGTGAAAAGCGAAAACAAAGACGGTGAAATTCCATTGCCGGAAGCCGAACTCGTAGTGAGCGCAGGCCGCGGCATGAAAGGTCCTGAGCACTGGGGCCCAATCGAAGAATTGGCGAAAGTACTTGGTGCAACTACGGCATGTTCACGCCCGGTGTCCGACATCGGCTGGCGCCCTCACCACGAACACGTAGGACAAACCGGTGTTACCATTCGCCCCAACTTGTATATCGCAGTTGGTATCAGCGGTGCCATTCAGCACCTTGCGGGTGTTAATGGAAGCAAGACCATTGTGGTGATCAACAAAGACCCGGAAGCTCCTTTCTTCAAAGCAGCCGACTACGGAATCGTAGGCGATGCGTTCGAAGTACTTCCCAAAATAATCGAAGCAGCCAAGGCTTTCAAAGCTGCTCATTAATGCGTTTCATCAGTTGCAAGGCAGGCTTGAAACGACTATCTTCGCCAAAGCAGACCTTTCAACACCATCATTGAACCTGTTCTTCTATGAACAAGAACAAAATTGAACTTCAAATAGCGAACATCCAGCCGAGTGGAAGTACTAGCGGTGCATACACCATGGTGCTTGCGGAAACGGAAGGAATGCGTCGATTGCCTATCGTTATTGGCGGAGTGGAAGCGCAGGCCATTGCTATCGAGCTCGAGAAGATGACGCCGAGTCGTCCACTCACACACGACTTGTTTCGCAGCCTCTCGCACGCGTTCAATATTGAAGTAGAAGAAGTTCTCATTTACAACCTCGTTGAAGGAATTTTCTTCGCAAAACTCATCGCTACTCTCAACGGGCGTTCGGCCGAAATCGATGCCCGCACCAGCGATGCTGTCGCCATTGCCGTTCGTTTTAACTGCCCGATTTACTGCTACGAGTTCATCATCGAAACCGCCGGCGTTAGCGGCGAAGAAGAAACAGGTATGCAACTCGATGAGCCGGATATCGAGACGGAACCAATCACATCTCCTTCCGACGAAGGGATGAGCATTGATGAGCTCAAGCGTCAGCTGGATATCGCTCTTTCCAACGAAGAATACGAGAAGGCTTCACAACTGCGCGATGAGATTAATAAACGCGAGGGTGTAGAATAAATCTGACTATACGCAGGCATTTACATTTAAGTCCTACTTATTTTCATCTAAAATCCATTCCATGAAAAACCTATTTTTCATCTCATTTTTGCTGCTTTGCATTGCCGCTCAGTCGCAATCCATCCCCAACAACGGTTTCGAAAACTGGACCTCATGCCCAACGACTCAAGAACCGATTCCGTTTCAAACGTCCAATATCTATT
The DNA here is from genome assembly GCA_046303175.1 of Flavobacteriales bacterium. Taxonomy (GTDB): domain Bacteria; phylum Bacteroidota; class Bacteroidia; order Flavobacteriales_D; family Sanyastnellaceae; genus JAIBBG01. Next base: position 9,031 of record JBKCGW010000374.1, on the reverse strand, counting down.
CTTCGTTGTTTGGCGGCGGATTCAATGTGGAACAAACGACAGACGCTCACGGTGGTAATTACGCGGCCTACGCTCACGTCGACGCTTCGGGCGAAATACCAGGACTGCTCAGTTTGGGTATGGACCTGATGACGGGCGCTACAACTCCACTGACCTTCACCGGAACTCCCGACTCTATCAGCTTCTGGGCAAAACACACCATCAGCGATATTGAATTCGGAAGTGTCGTGATTATTCTCTACCAAGACGGAGTAGAAGTTGGTTTTGGTGGTGTTACATTCAATGACGTTGTTCAAGAATACACCTACTATTCTGCCGCGGTCGACATTACACCCGGTACAACACCCAATGGAATGTCACTCACCATTACATCAGGCGACGATCCATCGCTCGGAGGCGAATTGTACATAGATGATATCCACCTTATCTACAACACCGGCAGCGGAGACGATATCCCGGGAGGTGATTTCGAAAACTGGAATATTGCCAATGCTGAATGCCTCGATGGTTGGTTCACCACCAACGGTTTTACCTCTCCTAACTTGAGTGTAACGCAAGGTGAGCCCCATAGCGGAAGCTACAGCGCTCGCATAACCAATCAGCCAACTTCTTTTGGCGGTGGCGCTCTTGGCTACATCATTTTAGGTGACCCCGAATCCGATTTCTGCAGCGATGCCAGTTTACAAATGGAACAAGGACAAGCAGCATCGGTAATAAGTGGATTTTATAATTACACAGCAGGCAATGCCAATGAAATGGCTACGCTTTATCTGTATTACTCGGCAATCAATGATCTCGGAGGATGTGACAGTATTTACGAGTTGTATCAATACATGCCACCCACAACGGATTGGACACAATTCCAGATTAACATACCCTCCAACATAATCGATCAATGGTCTTCAGGCCAAGCTCCCGATCATTTGACCATCGGCTTTGTATCCACCATGGTGTCGAACGAAACAGAACCCAATGGCGATCCGAACAGCGTATTACTCGTGGACGATCTCGAGTTAACTTACACCACGGTTGGTGTGGCTGAAATGGGAGTATCATCCGTACATGCGTATCCTAATCCATTCAACGATCAACTGAACATTCAACTACCGGGAAATACAAAAGCAGAAATCAAGTTGATCGATGCGCTTGGAAAAATCGCTCTTACTGCTAATTCAAATGGAGGTAACGCAACACTGAACACGAACACACTTCCTGCAGGAATTTACACGCTGCTCATTAATAATGGAACAACCCTTACCAGTCAACAAGTAATTCTTCAGCGTTAAAACTTTGCGAATCTCTGCGTCTTTGCGGTAAAAACAAACCGCAAAGACGCAGAGGAAAGCAAGAGGAAATCGAAGCTATAAATCAAACTCCTATTTCTTTCTTTCAGCTTCGAGTAAGATGATGCGGGGCTTCTCGCCTGCTATGTGCACATAGACTTCTTTGATGTCTTTACCTTGACGCGTTAGCGGATCGAAACCTACCACCAATGTGGCGAACTCACCGGGCAGAACAATGTTTCTATCGAGCGTAGGAGTTGTACAACCGCACTCTGTCGTTACACTGTCAATCACCATCGGAGCATTACCGCTGTTGCATAGTAAGAACTCATGTTCAACCGCGCCTGTGCGAGGTATGATACCAAAATCAATGCAGGGTTCACTCAACTCAAGCACGGGCTTACGCACGGTTGGTGGAATTGAAATTACCTGCTCAATTTCAATACGACGCTCCAAGCAAGCTGCCCGATTATAAATTGAATTGCGCTCATCATTAAGCATATCACTTACCGTAATATCAGCCTTCATTTCGCCAAAAGGCAAAAGCATCACTTCCAACTTTGCTCCGTTCTGAGCCTCGTCGTTCAAATAGGGAAGAAACACACCACTGCTATCTGCCTTCAGGAAGTTCACTAAACTTGCTGTGCGTCGCTTGGTCAAATTCAAATTGTAATCGGTCTTTGCTCGCGGACTGGCAAAGCCTCGTACATATAAACGAAAACTCCTTCCTGCATTCAACTCATCCAACAAGGCGGCAGAGAAGCGCTCCAAATCAGCTGCTCCCTTGTCAACCTTTAACTCAAAAAAGTCTTTGGTTATTTGTTCTTTATCATCCTTGCTTTCTCCCTCCAAGCCCTTCGTGTTCTCTCGGATGTACTCCTCACGTAAGTCTATATACGACTTGTATGCATCCAGATACGAAACAGTAGTCGTTGTATCCAGCGTTTTGGGATTAGGTTCATCGTTGTGGAAGTAAAGCACAACAGGCAGTTCACTCATCAAACGATCGAGTACTGTCTTGGTAGAGTCAATTTTCTTCTCCCCACATTCCATCACAGCAGTCACCACGTACAGATCATTGCAGCATGCCGACTCGTACTGCAAGCTATCAGGTTTATTGGATGCAAAGTAGAAGTGCAATCTGCCATCGGGCTTTGACACGGCGACCGAAGGAGATAATTCACTGAACGTAGAGTTATATGTTTTGCCCATGTTCACGGGCTTATCAAACGACTCTCCCTTTCGGTTGGCATAAAACAAATCGTGTCCTCCATACCCTTGATGCCAATCACTGGCGAAAAACAGACGACCGTCGCGATAGAACGGCGTTAGCTCATCCCCTTCACTGTTCACACGCTTACCAGCATTCTTAGGCTTCTTCCATCCTTCGTTATTCACGGAATACCAGATATCCAATCCACCCTCTCCGCCGGCTCTGTTCGACACAAAGAACAAGTGCTCTACCCCGTCAATCATCGCTACGTGCGGCATGGTATTGATGGTTCCTTCATCATTCAAAATATCCATCACATAAGCAGTAACAATGTGGTCGTTGTCCCAACTTCCTGTCATCAACTGCGTGAAGAAGCCATTCACCTGACTGAAATAAACTCTATCTCCAACCTGAGAAAAATTGGCTTGAGAACCGGCCGCAATCGGCATTCCGGTCACCTCACGTACATTCTTGAAAGAGGGAGCGTTGGCCTCGGTGCGCACACTGTCAATCAACACATCCGCCATGCGCACCTGCCAAATGGGATCATTGTATACGGAATAATAAAAAGACGTGAAGGACTGCACTGGAGCTAATTCACCCGCACCACTCTCAACAGGCGCCTCAATCTTCGATTTCTTCCAATTGACATCGTGACAGTCGGGGCCCATAATAGCCATCAACAAGCTGTCGGGCTTATCTTTCTTCTCAATGTTGTTTAGCGCCCATTGAGAAGCCTTCACCTCATGTGTTGCAAAATCAACCAACTTTCGATCGGCTGTTGCCTTGTATTTCTTTGTAAACTTCTTGAAGTTACGCTGCGCGTCCTCATACCTACCCATCGTTTTCTCGAGCCACGCCATGTAGTATAATGCATTCGGATCAGACTTGCCTTCATCCATCAAATAGTTCTGGGTGTACAATGCATACGCCATCGGATAGTACTTTACTTCGCGCGCAGCATCTGCCAATTTTCTGCGCAACCCGAATGAGCTGCTATCGAGCATATAGGCTTGCTTGTAATAACCAAATGCCTCATCCCAGGCATTGCGCTCTTCTACTGCATTATCGCCGTACTTCTCATACTGAGCGGGTGACTGAGCAAATGAACATGAACAGGCTAACGCAAATACAAAAACAACAAGCGTAGTAGGTATAAAAGGTTTCATAAAGGCCGAAGTAGTCAGAAAGGTTAGAGGTTGTCCGTTAAAAACTGGGTCATGCGCGTGTACAAATGCAAGCGAGTGTTGCCGCCGGAAATACCGTGATTCTTATTGGGGTACACGAACATATCAAACTGCTTGTTGGCTGCAACGAGGGCCGTAACCATATCCATGCTGTTTTGATAATGCACATTATCGTCTGCACTTCCGTGGATGAGCAAGTATTTCCCTTTCAGTGATTTCACGAAGTTGATGGGTGAATTATTTTCATATCCTCCGCTGTTCTCCTGGGGCGTGCGCATGAATCGCTCCGTGTAAATGCTATCGTAGTATTTCCAGTTCGTAACAGGCGCTACCGCTATGCCGGCCTTGTAATAATCAGCTCCTTTGGTCATGCACAAAGAGCTCATGTAGCCACCAAAACTCCAACCCTGTATACCAATGCGACCGGCATCGATGTACGACTGACTTCCCAGATACTTGGCAAAGTCAATGAAATCTTCTGTTTCATTCTTACCCAGATTCATGTAAGTGCTGTGTTTGAACTCGCGGCCGCGGTATTGGGTGCCGCGCGGGTCACAGCTCACCACGATGTATCCCTGCTGACACAACAACTGATGCCATAAGTATCCTCTTCCACCCCATCCATCCGTTACGGTATTGCTGCCGGGACCTCCATAGATAGCTACCAACACAGGATACTTTTTGCTCGGATCAAAATTGGAGGGTTTCATCATCCAACAATTCAAATCGATACCGGTGCTGTTCTTGAAAGTGAAAAACTCCTTTTTGGTCAAATTGTATTTGGTAATGCGCTCTTTGAGGGAGGCGTTGTCCTTGAGCACGCGAATCAGTTTTGACTTCGCATCATATAGGCTAAAATCAGCGGGGGTATTAGCATCACTGTGTGTGAGAATGTAGTACTTGAAACCCTTGCTGAACTCTGCATTGTTGTTTCCCTTCGCTGGACTCAACTTAACAGGGCTGCCGACTTGCTTTTTGAAATTCACCGAGTAAACATGCAGCTCCATGGCGCTTACCATGCTCGAGGTGTAATAGACTGTGAAGGTATTCTCGTCTACTCCGTAAAAGTCGATTACATCCCATGCCCCTTTGGTAAGTTGCTTCTTTACTGCGCCTGCTGCATCAAACTGATACAAATGGTTGTATCCGTCGCGCTCGCTGAGCCAGATGAAACTACCATCGGTTAAGAATGTCAACGCATCCGAAACATCGATGTAGGTATCTGCTTGCTCGCTATAGATCACCTTTGTTGGAATCGTATTGAGTGACTTCGCTTGAAGGTCCGTAAGCAAGAATTCGAGTTTGTTCTGATGACGATTCATGCGCATGGCGCACAGCTGATCGTTGTTCTTCGTCCACTCAATGCGTGGGATGTATTGGTCTGTAGCACTTCCCATATCCACCTTGCGGCTTTGACCCAGCCCCAAATCGTACACAAACAAACTCACCACACTGTTGGTCTCGCCCGCCTTGGGATACTTGAATCGTTGTTGCTCGGGGTAGAGGTCACCGAAAATATCCATCGAGAACTCACGAACATTCGACTCATCGAAACGCAAGTAAGCAATACGGTTACCGGCTGGGCTCCACTCAAATCCCTTTACCAGAGCAAATTCCTCTTCATACACCCAATCGGTTGCGCCGTTGATGACCTTGTTCATCGCACCATCGCGCGTTACTTGAGTTTCTAGCATGCTGGCTATTTCGACAACAAACAGATTGTTGTCACGAACAAATGCCACGTGCTTTCCATCCGGCGACACCTCAGCCAGCATTTGCTTGCCCTTGCTGAAATCGGTGAGCGGAATGGTCTTTTTGGTTGGAATGTGGTAGAGGTAATAATTGGCTAGGAAACTATATCGGTAGATAGGCTCCGACTCCATTTGAATGAGCAAGTATTGTTCGTCGCTGTTGAACTCATAGCCGTCAAAGCCTTTAGCGGCATCACCAAAAATGTCCATGGAGGTGGCAATCACACCCACTTCAGTACCTGTGGCATAGCTATACTTCACGATGCGAGTGCCGAAGGCATCGCTTTGTTCTGAGGCCGTGTAATGAAGGCCATCGTTCATGCTATTCAAACCGCCTACGAATTCGCCCGAAAATTCACCGCCGCTCCAGATAAGATTGTTCGTCAGATTTTGCTGTGCAACGAGTTGCACCGACAATAGAAAAGACAGCACAATGGCTGAAAATGTGAATTTCATAGAATTGGTTTGGTGTGCCGAAAATAAGCACGAGAATTGGGAAAATTGCAATTGGGGGGAAAAGCTAACATTCTCAACTTTTCAGTCACCCCTTGCAAGCAATTACCGGCTCAAAATCACCCCGCCAACTCCGCACATTCTTTCGAATGTAGTTACGGGCACAATTGAGATCGCCTGTGTTTCTTAGAATGCTGCAATGGTAGCGACTCCTCCATTCATAACGAGTCCTTTGTCAGTCATATTGACAATCTCAATTAAGCAGAACACTCAGCCCCACCTTACCGCCCGAAAAGGCATTACCACCGCCCAGCTCGACATTGACGGCCATGTTCTTTTTGAAATAATAACGACCGCCGATTTGAGCGCCAACTCCCAAGCCTGTTGCTCCCGTTCCAACATAGTCGCCGGATGTATTCCAAATGTAAAAACCTAGGTTCAACCCAGCATATACATCGAACAAGTCATCAATTCCAAGAAGCTCAACAAAGTGATAATTGGCGTTACCGGCCACACCAATGATGCTGGACGTATAACGCTCTCCCAGTACCCGCTCGTTAAATGAGCGGAAGGAAAACTCGCCACCTAGCGAGATGTTTTTATCGAAACCGTAATCCAACCCCGCATACAACGGCAATCCCCAAGATGACAGACCTATACCACCATTGAACTGCGTCTTTCCGGTGGAAAGAGCATATTGTCCGAACATCGGCGACAGACAACAAAAGAAAAAGGCAGCAAAGGCCAAGCGAAGCGTTTTCATAGTTTTCATTTTAATCACAACAAAAATGCAACGCTCCAATTGTGCAATCTGCTATTGAATTCAACAGAATATTCAAACCATGATGTTCGTAACCCTGCCCCCCAATGCTGTTGCAATTCGTCGTTACCTTCGTCACCATGGAAAGCAACACATTTTCTCACCTTGCCGACAATGATCAACCGCAGATGGTAGACGTATCGTTAAAAAAAGATAGTCCGCGCTATGCCAGGGCGCGCGCCGAAGTTTTCCTGCCTCAGGCCATCGTTTCTCATTTAACCGACCGCGAATTGCATCTGCCCAAAGGCCCTGTATTCCAAACAGCCATTCTTGCCGGGATAATGGGGGCAAAAAAAACTGCCGACCTAATTCCCCTGTGCCACACACTGCCCATCGATTCGGTAAAGGTCAACATTGAACTTGAAGGGCAAACAGCCGTCATATTCGGAGAGGCTCGGACCACCGGAAAGACGGGCGTCGAAATGGAGGCTCTTACAGCGGTATCGTTAGCGGCCCTCACAGTCTACGACATGTGCAAGGCACTTTCACACGACATTTCCATTGGGCCCATTCAACTCATGGAAAAAACGGGGGGTAAAAACGATTACAAGCGCAATGCATAAAAAACACGCCGACCTCCAAAAACCTTCTTTGGGAAAATTCGCTCGCAACGAAGTAGCCATCATGGGTACCACTTGCGAAGCTATAGCACAATGGGCGCGTTTACTTACCCAGGCGTTTGCGCCGTCGCAGGTAGTTTATGTCGATGCGAATCATAACCCGAGTGATGCGTCCGATTTCTTGCCTCGCTGGACGGACAATCAACACGCCATTGCAGTCGAACTGAAAGGTACTTCCGAGATTATCAGCCGACATATAGCGCTCTCCCAAAGTGATTTGGTCATTGTGAATGGTAATCATTTCGAGGCTGCCAATCAGATTATCCTGTGTGATCCATCCAAAGAAGCTTCCTTACGCAAACGAGCTTCGCAACTGACGAATGTGCTGGCAATAATTACCACCCATGGTTGTCAATCTGTTCCTGAATACATAAAAGAAATCCTTCCTAATTGGACTGATATCCCGGTTCTGAATGAACAAAACATTCATGAGTTGACTCCCATCATTCGCTATCAAATCATGAAGCCTGCGCCTCTCAAAGCGCTCATTCTTACCGGTGGAAAAAGCGTGCGCATGGGAAAGGATAAGCCACACATCCACTACCACGGCAAAGCGCAATTCGCGCACCTCTATGAGCTATGCAAAGACATGGGTATAGAGCCGTTTCTTTCCTGCAGGGCCGAGCAACGCGAATACTTTGAGGAACAAGGGTACAAAACCATCGCCGACCGTTTACTAGACATGGGGCCATTGGGCGGTATTACTGCAGCTTTCATGACCGACCCAAACGCCGCTTGGTTGGTGCTGGCTTCCGATGTGCCGTTTCTGGATAATGAGATACTGAATGAACTCATCAAGCAACGATCAACCATACACACCGCAACCGCTTTTCAAAGTCCTTTCGACCGATTCCCCGAGCCACTCATTGCTATCTGGGAGCCGAAAGCCTTCCCGATGATTATGTCATTTATCGCACTCGGCTACTCCTGTCCTCGAAAGGTGCTCATCCAAACGGAAGCACACATCATTGTTGCCTCCTCACCCGAAAAATTAGAAAACGTAAATACGCCCGACGAGCTCGATGATGCGATGCAAACGCTGAAGAAATCCTAATTCAAGCCATTTCTAGAACATTCAACGGGGTTGTCGGTTTAGCTTCTAAACGACAGCACATGAAAGTGTATACACTCGAACGACAAACCGTTCTGCACACAACAATCGATAAGGCCTGGGATTATTTTTCACGTCCGGAAAACTTGAACGAGATAACCCCCGACGATATGCAGTTTCGCATACTCACGGATGTTTCCGGGAAAAAAATGCACGCCGGTATGATCATCAACTACCGGATCCAACCGGCCCCATTTATGACATTTGGGTGGACAACTGAAATTTCGCAAAGCGTTGACAAACGTTTCTTCGTGGATGAACAACGATTTGGCCCTTATGCGTTTTGGCATCATCAGCACCATTTCGAAGATAAAGGGACACATGTGTTGATGACTGACATTGTGAATTACGCCATGCCATTGGGAATTCTCGGGCGAATAGCGCATGCTGTATGGGTGAAGAACAAACTCAAGGGTATTTTTGATTACCGCACACATGTGATTGATCGCATTTTTCCGCACTAGCAGAAACACACAATTGGTCTTTCTGTGCTCTCCGTGAACTCTGTGGTTATTTTTTTATTAAACACAGAGGGCACAGAGGACACAGAGGTAGATGCAATTCAAGACAAATAACTTCCGTAAAACCTACCT
>JBKCGW010000373.1:0-1193 GCA_046303175.1 Flavobacteriales bacterium | reverse complement strand
AACCTATGTGTATTGCGACCCCACCTATATCGGCGCCGATGTGGGCATGATGCCCGAGGTGTATAGGGGCGAGCAGCCGGAGGTGTTTGAGTAAAGGGGAAAGGGCATAGGTGATAGGTGATAGGTATGTGGAGGCTGCCTCATATAAACCGCTGCCTTCGACTCCGCTCAGGCATCGTCACCCAGTCCTCAGTCCCCAGTCCCTAGTCCTCCGCAACAATCTTGCACACCTCTACCGCATCTTTGCATTATGAATAAGAATTCAATGCGTGTTTTGACCAAGTCGCGCTTTAAACTCGGCTTGGAATGCCCCAACAAGCTCTTCTACACAGGCAAGGAAACCTATGCGAATAACAAGGCGGATGATCCGTTCCTATTGGCGTTGGCATCAGGGGGATTCCAAGTAGAAGAATTGGCGCGCATGCATTATCCCGGTGGTGTGCTCATTGATGGGCCGGGGCATGAATATGAGGCGCTGGCTCAGCGCACGGCAGAATTGCTTCAGCGCGACGAGGTGATTATATACGAGGCTGCCTTCTTGCACGACTCGCTCTTTATTCGCACCGATGTGCTGGTGAAGAAGGGGAACGCTGTGCAGCTCATTGAGGTGAAGGCCAAGTCGTATGATCCGGCGGAGCCCGAAACGTTTGAAGGAAAGGGTGGGGCATTAAAGTCCGGCTGGGTGTCGTACCTCTTCGACCTTGCGTTTCAAACGCACGTGGCGAGGCTGGCAGCTCCCGGCTTGACGTTTACACCGTATCTCATGTTGGCCGATAAAAGCAAACGCGCTTCTATCGACGGACTCAATCAACTGTTTCGCATCAGCCGCACAGGCGATGAGCGCACAGGGATTTCACGTCTTGTGAATTCGTTGGAGGATACAGGCGATTCTGTGCTTACCGCTGTTGAGATGAGTGCGATTGTGGAAGACATTCTGCAAGGAGAGCATGTGCATCATGGTCGTACGTTTTTGCAGTGGGTAGATGAATTACGTGAATATTATGTAAACGACGAGTTTGCCCATGCCGACACTCGCCTGAGCGTGTGTAAGAAGTGTGAGTTCCACGCCCATACGCTGCCCGAGGGTAAGCTTTCGGGTAAAGCACATTGCTTCAAAGTGCTGCACAATTTTTCAGCCGATGACCTGCTCAAGCCATGGGTGAGCGATGTGTGGGATATCCGTTCTTCACAGA
>JBKCGW010000372.1:0-10700 GCA_046303175.1 Flavobacteriales bacterium | reverse complement strand
AGGACTGAGTACTGAGTACTGGGTGCCCTTAGCCGAAGAGTATTACCAAAAGATTGTATAAAATGCGTATTAGGAAGGACTCAGTATCTAGTCCCCAGTCCCTAGTCCCCAGTACTCAGTAGCTAGTACCCAGTCCCCAGTAATTACGATCTCGCGTGCTTCAACGAATAGAACGTCACAAATGCGTAACCCAAAGCGAGCATAATGTGAAATGGCAGCAGACCGAAATCGCGTGAGCGTGGTGCAGCACCGCCATAGCAACCGTAGCTTTTCTCTAAGGATGTTCCATCTGCATTTTTGATAGAAGTACCTGCCAAGCTCTGATCGTCTTTTGCGAGGATGTTGTGAATGTCGCCTTTGTTCATGAGCACCGTGTAGGGTTGGTTGGCAGGTGATCCGTTGAACAGTTCGGAAGTAGGAGTCACCGTTACCACCGTGCTGTCTTGCGTGGCAAGCAAGGAAACTTCCGTAATGGATTCGCTCTTGCTAACTGCATTAGGAACGGTGTAGGCAGCCATGAATGAGGATGCCGGGCGAATTACTTGTGCTTCTTCAGCATCGGCTTCTTTCAACAATTCGAGCTTCACGTTTTCTGCGCTTTCCCAATGCATGGTTCCCACGAAGAATGAGTTGTCGCTCGGTGTCGCCACAGAGTCAATCGGAATAGGGATGATGGTTGTTTCATTGGCCTTCCAGGAAACCTGTTTTTTCCAACCGGTCAATTTGGATTCGATGAATCCGGAACCTGCTTGTGCTGAAGTCACTTTCAATGCATGGCCTGGTTTGCCCGCTTTATCATCACCGCTGAAATAGGTGAACCAGAATTCATTGCCTTGTGATTCGGTTGATGCAGACGCCAATTGAGTGAGCGGCTGTTCGCGTCGGCCTGTCATAGTGAAGGCATAGTAAATACCGAAGCTGAAATAAAGGAATAGGGTGAACTCCAACAGTGTAAGCGGCGATACCTTGATTGCACGGTACTTCTTGTCTTTCCAAGTTCCCGATGTTTTACCGCTGATGGCAAATTTCGGTGTGCGCACGAAGGATGACTTCTTTCCTGTAAATCCTTCCATTACCGCAACGGCATTGTGCAGCGACAATCCCATGCTAACCGAAAGGAATGTTGGATACTCCCACAAGAAGTTGAACATCTTCTTAAAGAAATTCTTTTCAGGGCGAGAGATCCAGTAGAAGAATCCGAGGAAGAAGAAACTTACCATGAACACGGTGGCAATTTTGAAGAGAATTTCCAAATCGCCGTAAGTGTTTTTGATGATGAGCATCGGTACACTCAGCAACGATGTGCCCAGGATACATAGGAAAACAACCGAGTTCATCAAGTGAAATGCTCCGTGAACCTTTTGTCCGAAGGTGAGATGCTTTGCGTTCAACACCTTGGGCAAATTCTTTACGGTGCATTCCGCAGCGCCTTTTGTCCAGCGGAATTGTTGTGCTTTGAGAGCGTTCATCTCGGCGGGCAACTCAGATGGAGCGCCTATCATAGGTAAGTAAACGAATTCCCAGCCGCGAAGTTGAGCGCGGTAGCTAAGGTCGAGGTCTTCGGTGATGGTGTCACTTTCCCAACCTCCTGCATCGTAAATAGTGGCCTTGCGCCAAACACCTGCGGTGCCGTTGAAGTTGATGAAGTGAGAACCGTTGTTACGGCCTACCTGCTCAACGGTAAAGTGTGCATCGAGACCAAAGGCTTGCAGTCGGGTAAGCAGAGAATATTCCTCGTTGAGGTGTTCCCATTTCGTTTGAACCACCCCAATTTTATCGTTGTGGAAGAAGTGAGGAATCGTTTGAAGAAGGAAGTCTTTGCGCGGAATAAAGTCGGCGTCGAAGATGGCAACAAACTCTCCTCGGCAAATATCGAGTCCGTAAGCAAGTGCTCCGGCCTTATACCCTTCGCGCTTCGGACGTTTTACGTGTTTGATGTCGATGCCGCGTTGTTGCATTTCTGCAATTTTCTTGGCAGCTACATCGAAGCTTTCATCGGTGCTGTCGTCGAGAACCTGAATCTCCAATTTTCCTGCGGGATATTCAAATTCACAAATCGCCTCTATCAAACGCTCTACTACATAGAGTTCATTGAATACCGGAAGTTGCACCGTAACGACCGGCCATTGGTCATCGGTTAACTTGGGTTTTCTTTTCTGCGCTTGTTTGAATTTGGTGTACTTGATGGCCAGATTGAGTTGAACCAGACTGTATACAAACAAGAACATCAAAAAACAGCCATAGAGGAAGATGGCAACGATGGAAAGTTGATAGATCAAAGCGCGTGGTTTTGGTTACTTTTTAAAGGCGTAAAAATAGTGGGTTAGTGGCCATGAAAAGAGAGGCTTTAACGTAAAATCCAACCATGCTTGTAAACGATTAATTTTGTGAGGTGAATAAATTGTCGGTACTTCTACTGCGCAGCTACATTGGACCATTTATAGTGACCTTTTTGGTGGCTATGTTCATATTTGAAATGCAGTTCATTTGGGTGTACCTCGATGAGTTGCTGGGTAAGGGGCTGGGTGTTTGGGTTATTATAAAGCTATTACTCTTTGCATCGGCGCGTTTGGTCAACATGGCGCTGCCGTTGGCCATCCTGATGAGTTCGATTATGACGATGGGGGCTTTAGCGGAGAATAATGAGATGACCGCGATGAAGAGCGCCGGTGTTTCACTGGTGCGTATGATGAAGCCACTCATTTTTTTTAGCATTGGATTGTCCTTGTTGGCGTTTGTGTTTGCTAATAACATATGGCCGGTAGCAAATTTGAAGTTTCGCACGATGCTGTTCAGCATTTTAAAGCAAAAGCCGGCACTCAATCTAACGGATGGCGTTTTCTACAATGGTATTGAGGGAGTGAGTATTCGCGCGGGCCAAAACAATACGGAAACAGGTGAGCTACAAGATGTTCTTATTTATGATCATCGAGGAGGGGAGAAGGCCAACCGAACCGTGATTCGAGCCAAAAGCGGACGCATGGAACAGACGGCCGATAAGCGATATTTGATACTGACCTTGTTCGATGGGAATAGTTACGATGAGCAACGGGAAAAAAAAATACGCGAACCGCGCTACCCTTTGGTCGAAGGTACTTTTGAAAAGTTAGAGTTGCGTATGGACTTAAGCTCTCTTGCATTCAATGCCGACAACGAAGAGGTGATGAAAAATCCGGCTGAAATGATGAGTGTTGCACAGCTGGAGCAAGCCATTGACAGTTTGAACGGCATCATCGATACGGTGGAAATGCAGTATGCCAACAACAGTATGCGATTAACAAAGAAGCGGTTGAAGGAAGACACACAGACAGTCAATGCAGCACCCTACTCGCTATACGATTCCTCCAATACAAACGAGCAACAGAAGGCAGTTTTATGGGCAAAGGAGAATACACGCAAATCGAAAGACCTTCTTCAGCGCCAACAGGAGGAATTGAAATCGAGGAGTAAGAATGTGAATCGGCATAAGATTGAATGGCACCGCAAGTTCTTTTTGGCGGTGGTTTGTTTGGTATTGTTTTTCATTGGTGCGCCCTTGGGAGCGATTATCCGAAAGGGAGGTATTGGAATACCCACGCTCATTGCACTTGGATTGTTTGTCATATACCAGTTGCTTACCATGGCGGGAGAGCGCATGGCGAAAAATCAATTCATTGAGCCTTGGTTAGGCATGTGGATCAGCACCGTAGTATTATTGCCACTGAGTATTTGGATCACCCGAAAAGCCATGAATGAATCGGCACTATTGGAAAAATCGCCTGTGGTTAGGTGGTTCTCCAAGATTGCCCGTTTTTACAGAATGAAAACGAAGGAGTTGAACGCATGAAGGTATTGCAGTTGTGTCTGAAACCCCCTCTTCCTGCCCGCGACGGAGGCTGCATTGCCATGAATAACATTACGCAGGGTTTATTGCAAGCAGGACACAAGGTGAAGGTGTTGACGATTTTTACTCACAAGCATGATCTCAATCCCGAGCTTATGCCGGAATCCTACGTGGAGCAAACGGGTATAGAGGGAGTTTTTATCGATACCCGAATCAACGCAGTAGATGCTTTTTCGAGTTTTATGACATCCGAGTCGTATAACATATCCCGTTTTTTTTCTACTGATTTTGATATTCGCCTGTCTAAGTTGTTGCGCAAGGAAGATTTCGATGTCATTCATTTGGAAAGTCTTTTCATGACGCCCTATGCGCCAACTATTAGACGTCTAACAGAGGCTCCGATCATTTTGCGATCGCACAACCTTGAGTATGTAATATGGGAAAAAATTACAGCCGGAACGAAAGGACGACTGAAGAGAATGTATTTGAATTACCTCACCAGAAAGCTGAAGCAATACGAGTTGAGTGTGCTCAATGAAGTGAGCGGCATTGCTGCGATAAGCGATGAGGATAGAAACCGCATGCTTGCTCTTGGTGTAAAGAAACGTATTCGCACCATACCGTTTGGCGTTGATTTATCCGCCTACTCTTACACCCCGGGGGAAGAAGGAGAGTTGGCTATTTTCCATCTGGGAGCCATGGACTGGGGACCGAATTTGGAAGGAATACTTTGGTTTTTACAATCCATTTGGCCTGCTGTTCATGAGCGATTCCCTCAATTGAAGTTTTACCTGGCGGGACGCAATATGTCCGCTGAAATTGCTGAACTCAACCTGCCCAATGTGATTGTCGTTGGTGAGGTAAGTGATGCGGTTGCTTTTATGAAATCGAAAGCCATCATGATAGTGCCGCTGCTAAGTGCAGGAGGTATTCGCGTGAAGATTATTGAAGGGCTTGCCGTAGGAAGAGCAGTCATCTCGACATCGCTTGGTGCAGAGGGGTTGTCGTGTGTGCATGGCAAACATATCATGCTCGCCGATCGTAAGGAGGATTGGATCGAGGCGTTGGATAAGCTTCTAAGCAGTGCCTCTACACGTAACGAGTTGGCTGTCGAGGGTCGTCGTCACGTGGCGGATTATTTTGATTTATCTGCCGTAACGAATCAGTTGGTTAACTTTTACCGAGAAATTCGAAAGGGATGAGGATTTTCATGTTGGTAAGCAGGGTGCCATGGCCTTTAGAGAAAGGCGATAAACTCAGGGCATATCATCAATTGAGATTTCTGGCTAAAAATCATGAGGTACACCTTTTTTGTTTGAGCGATTCCCCGCTGCACCCGGAGGCATTAGAACATTTGCGGACTATCACTCCGTATGTTACGGTGCATCGACTCAATCGGGTGAAGATATTCTTTCGGATGATACTAGCTTTCTTTTCGGCGAAGCCATTTCAAGTTCATTATTTTTTCGATCGTGGCATTGCTAAAAAGTTGAGATCAGCTGCTGATGGAATACGTCCCGATGCGGTGTATTGTCAACTCATCCGATGCAGCGAATACGTCAAGAACTGGCATCAATACTCGAAGACGCTCGACTTCATGGATGCACTGAGTGCCGGGCAGCAGCGCCGAGCAGCGCGTGCACCCTGGTATATCAAACTATTCGTGAAGGAGGAAGCCAAGCGATTAACGGCTTACGAGCACTTGATCTTTGACTACTTCGAGCACCATTGCATCATTAGCGAGCAAGACAGAAGGTTGATATATCACCCCAATGCAGGATCGATTCGAGTAATTCCGAATGGGATTGATTCAAGCTACTTTATACCCAACATTCCGTCGGAAAAGCAGTACGATTTATTGTTTACCGGTAATATGAGTTACCCGCCTAACGTGGAAGGTGCTTGCCGTCTGGTTAATGAAGTATTGCCATTAGTTATAAGGAAACGTCCTGAAATACGTGTGCTGATTGCCGGAGCTAATCCATCACAAGCAGTTCGTTCGCTTGCAGGGCCTTCGGTAATCGTGAGCGGTTGGTTGAAGGATATGCGCGATGCGTACAGTTCTTCAGCTGTTTTCGTTGCACCGATGCAGTCGGGAAGTGGTATGCACAACAAATTACTCGAGGCGATGTGTATGGAGGTTCCGTGCGTTACGACCTCGTTGGCGGCCGAACCGATTGGCGCTAGCCATATGCAAGAGTGTTTGGTTGGTAACACGAATGAGCAACTGGCGGAGCATATCGTCGGATTGTTAGATGATAGAGCCGAGGCCGGTCGTTTGGGTAAAAACGGAAGACTATTCGTTATCCAACAATTCGATTGGGCCAAGACAGTTGCAGATTTAGATACGTTGATGTTCGGTAAGTAATTGTGTTGTGATTATTCGGTCTTTGTATTTTCGAACAAAACAATAGCGCGCTATGAAGCATGTATTCACGTTTTTCTTTTTGCTGGTTTCCTTCGCGATTGCCTTTGCTCAACCGGGGCAACGTGCATTCAATGGTTGTCATCACTCGCACAACAAGAGTCGCCGCCAAGTGCCGCTAACAGAAAGAGAATTACAGGTAATGAATGAGAGCATTGCTCGGAGTGATACGTTCGATATTTTGAATTACACCATTCATTTGGATGTTTCCAATTATGCTTCTTATAGCATCGCCGCGGCAACAACCATTCAGTTTGCAGCTCGCATGAATGACTTGAATTCGATAAGCTTCGACCTGTACAATCTGATTGTGGATTCAGTAAAGTGGGAGACGAATGATGCTGTGCACGCCTACGATGGTAATATTCTCACCATTCAATCGCCTGTGGTATTGAATGAGGCTGATACATCTGCTGTAACGGTTTACTACCACGGTCAGCCCTATCAGGATCCGGTTTGGGGTGGCTTCTACTTTCAAGCGAGTTACATCTACAATTTGGGCATCGGGCTGAGCTCAATACCGCCGAATTTCGGACGCGTGTGGTATCCATGTTTTGACTCCTTTGTGGAGCGAGCCACCTACGAATATCATGTGAAGACCTCGGGTGCATTGCGCGCTCACTGTCAAGGTACATTTTTGGGAGAAACAGTCGTTGCCGCTGATACAGTGATTCGTTCGTTTGCAATGAATCAACCAATTCCAACGCACTTGAGCGCAATTGCCGTTGCTGCCTATCAAGATGTCGATTATGTGCATGCGGGGGTATTTGGCGATGTTCCCGTAAGACTTACTGCCAAGTCAGCCAATATTGGTGCTATGCAAAACGTCATGGTGAATGTTGGAGCTGCAATCGATGCACTGCAATATTGGTATGGACCTTATATCTGGGAGCGCGTGGGTTATGTGCTCACTACCGATGGAGCATTAGAGATCCCAACCAACATAGCATATCCACAGTTCATGGTGGGTGAGTCGGTGATAAGCAACAATAACCTGCTTTCTCATGAGCTTGGGCATTTGTGGTGGGGTGATGTGGTGACACCGCACATTCACAACGATATGTGGCTAAAAGAGGGACCCGCCGAGTATAGTTCTCACTTACTAACCGAGTGGTTATATGGAGAGGAAGATTTTGTGGATCAGGTGAAGACCAACCATCTTGATGTGCTGCGCAATGCGCATATTGATGACGAGGGATTTCATCCGCTCTCTCCCATGCCGGATCCAGTGATTTATGGCACGCATACCTATTACAAGGGGGCTTCGGTAATGCACAATTTGCGCGGTTACTTGGGAGATGAGTTGTTTCGAGTGGCTATGACCGAGGTGCAGGCAGATCATGTGTTTCAAGATGTGACCCCCGAGCAGTTTCGCGATTATTTGGAAGATGCTTCCGACGTGGAATTGGATGATTTTTTTGCTGATCAGGTTTTTCAACCCGGGTTCAGTGTTTTTGTAGTGGATTCATTTTCCTCACAACCTGAAGGCAATCATTTTTTGGTCAATATTCATGTTCAACAGAAACTTCGTGAATGCCCGCAGTTCTATCATCATGTGCCTTTGGATCTAACGTTCATCTCTGCCGATAACCAGCGTGAGGAGATTCAGATTGATGCCAATGGTCAGTTTACGGACATCCAACTGCCATGCAATTTTGATCCTGCCATGGTTGTACTCAATGGATACAACCGACTGAATCAAGCGCGCATGGATCATGAGTTTATGGTGTATAGCGATGAGTCTTTGTATCCTGTTTTACCTTATGTCGATTTCCGTTTTTCGAAAGAAAACGTAGTTGATTCTTCGTTGGTTCGCATTGAACATATTTGGGCTTCTCCCGATCAAAACGCAATTGGAAACGGCATCTTCGAGCTTTCCAATACGCATTATTACTTGGTGGATGGATTATGGGACGACGGAGATTTTTACAGCGGCCGCGTGAATTACAACGGTTCGCAGGAAACAGATCTTGACTACGCACTTTATAGCAGTGGTGAGCAACAGGCTGTATTGGTTTACCGTGAAAATTCTTCGCAGCCTTGGGAGGTTTATTCCGACTTCACCTTGGGCACCGGTTCATTGACGAATGGTGATGGCAATTTCGTGATTGATACATTGAGAAGAGGGCAATACGCTTTTGCGAATGGTGATATCACGGCAGGCTTGCAGTTACAACCAGAATCATCGATTTCAACACTAGACTGCTTTCCAAATCCGGCGACCACAGAGTTGCAAGTGTCCGGCAATTTCGAAGGGAATGAAGTGGCGCTGTTCGATGTGTATGCAGCAAATGGTCGATTCGTTCAGCGTTCATCTGCACGAATCAATGGAGCATTCACCAAGAGAATCGATACGAGTGCGCTTGGCAGCGGAACCTACTTTGTGCAGGTTTCACTCGCTGATGGACGCGTTTTGGGTGTGGAGCGGGTAATTGTAGAATAAGTTATTTAGCGTATGACTTGGAAGTGTCCGTGGTGAGTGCCCTCCTGCAATCCGCCGCATACAATGCGATAGTACAGTTCATAGTAATATACCCCCTCGGCATAGCCATCTACATTCCAATAGCGTCCGTTACCGGTAGTGCTATCAAACACCATTTCACCCCAGCGATTGAATACTCTCAATTCGTAGGTGTCCATAATTGATGGAAGCACAAGAGAGTTATTACTTTTCAGGAAGGGCATCCAAATGTCGTTATCTGAATCTCCGTTCGGTGTAATGATATTAGGGAATCGAATGTCGGAAAGATCAATAAACGCAGCATTCGAATTGTTGATTTCGAAGGTTGTGCTTGCGCTGCATCCCGACATTTCATCTGTTACTGTAAGTCGGTATGTGCCGGCTGATACCACAGATGGGTTAAGTGTATTGAACGTAAGAGGTTCCCACGTGGCGTTGGAGGCGAGGTATTCCCACTCGTTGAGTGTTGTTTGAGCAGGGTTAATCACAATGCCCACAATTTCTACGCTTGTATTTGAACACGAAATTGAATCTTGTTGTGGAACAGCTTCAATTACTATATCATGATTGGGGATTTCGATGTCCAAATTGAAACCGCAATTTTGTTGGTCATTCACTGTAAGGACATACGCCCCTGGCGTTAATCCTTCGGCAATACCATTTGAAAAAGGTTGTCCGTCGAGTAACGTAGAGTAGGGGCCTGAGCCACCCGCAATATTCGTTACTTCTACCGAGCCGTTGGAACCGTTGCAGGCGGTTGTAATGGCTGTTGTGTAATTGATGGGTTCATTGAACACCAAATCAAAGCTAGCGGCAATGGCTGCATTACCACATGGGTCTTCTACGTTACCGCTGATATCTTGAATGGTTAATGTGTAAGTGCCTGATTGAAGCACAGGCTCCGAAAGAACGAGTGAAAAAAGATCCTCGTAAAGAGCATTCGGGTTGTCGGCATCAACTGAAGCTATGGTGAAAGAACCTGCGGGACCTGTAAGCGAAAAGTCGGCGGCTTCCACGGTGCTGCTTACGATTAACTCCGAGAATTGCAATTCGATCAGATTGTTTGTGCACGCAGCTATTGCGGCGGTGATTTCGGGTTGAACATCATCGAATAGTGTTGCCGTGCTTTCGTTGAAGTCGATGCTATATCCGTCGGGGCTGTTGGACCAATTCATCACCACAAGTGCATAGGTTTGGCCCACTTCTACGTTTAGGTTGGCATTGAATGCAGGGCCATTTAGGTCACCCGGCCCATTGCTGTTTCCTGTTCCTCCATTTGCAGTTGAAATACCCGTAGGACCATTCGTAGTAAAGGAACCATACGAGTTACAGCTCACTTCGGGCGAAGTGCCGTCTTGTGCAGTGATTCCAACGCATCCGCCTTCCGTAATATTGAAAAGCCCCCAGTCGTAATCATCCAGTTCATTGTTGGGGGTGATAATGAAGCTAAGATCTCCCGGCTGCTGAACCGTAAAGGTGTACCATAAGCTCATCGTTTCCGTAAAGTTGTTGCACGTGCCGGTGAACTCAAATACATTTCCGGTTCCAGGAGGTGCCGACTCTTCTGAATAGACGCCTCCGCAAAGTGGTATAGCGCCTTCACAATCGCCGGTACTGGTTTGTGCATTGGAAATACTACTCGATATGACGCAAAGAATAAGAGCAAAAGTGAGTCTCATGCAGTGGGGGTTTGAAACGAATGTACAAAAAACAACGAATGACATAAAAACCAAAAAGCCCCACACGCTAGCAGGGCTTTTAGGCTTAAACTGAAAAACTAAAAACTATTTTGTAAGTAGTTCACTTACGAAACAAAGATAAAACACCTTGTTGAGAAGAGGCTCAATGTGTTTTCAACAAGTTACTCACTTCATGTTTCTTTCCTTCTTGATTTGTTCATACGCTTCCTGCACTTTGATGAATTTTTCATTGGCCGCTTTCTCATGTTGTTCACCGAGACCTCTCACCTTATCGGGGTGATATTTCATGGC
>JBKCGW010000371.1:0-14383 GCA_046303175.1 Flavobacteriales bacterium | reverse complement strand
GAAATGCCAGCATCAAGGCCGGTTACATGAAGAATTACCAATACATTCATTTAACAAGCCTCTCTCCCACTTCGCTCCCAACCGATGTATGGTTGCCAAGCACGGAAGTATTGAAACCCCAAATTGGCGAGCAGGTAAGTGCCGGATATTTCCGCAACTTCGGCAACAATGATTGGGAGAGCAGTTTTGAGGTTTATTACAAAACGATGGACAACCAGAGCGAATACAAAGAAGGCGCTCAACCCGATCAAACGATTAACGACAACATCGACAACCTGTTGGTTTTCGGAACCGGCAAAAGTTATGGCGCTGAGTTTTTCGTCAAGAAAGCAAAAGGGAAAGTGAATGGTTGGTTTGGTTATACGTGGTCCAAAACGTTTCGCACTTTCGAAGCCATTAACAATGGCGAGTCCTTCCCCACTCGATGGGACAGACGACATGACATCAGTTTTGTGTTCAATTATAAAATTCACCCGCGACTCGATTTAGCCTTCGTCTTTGTATACGCAACGGGAAATGCCATCACGCTTCCGGTAGAACGCTACTTCTACGAGAATCGAATTATCGACGTGTATGGAACTCGAAATAGTTATCGCATGGCTCCCTACCACAGGGCCGATTTCTCAGCTACCTGGCACACAAAGAAATCCGCCAAATCGAACTCAATAATTGAGGAAGGGGCACCAAAGAGGACATCCACATTCAAGAGCAGCTGGAATTTTTCGGTTTACAATCTCTACAACCGAATGAATCCTTACTTCATTTATTTCGGCACCGAAGGACAGCTGCAAAACGGAGTGTTTCAGGTTAAAGCTTATCAGGTCAGTCTGTTTCCCATTTTACCGAGTATTACCTGGAATTTCGAATTTTAAGAAGGTTGTACCTTCGCACCTCAATGAAAAACCTTTCCCACCTAAATCGATATTTCTGGAAATACAGAGGAAGGTTGTTTGCGGGATTCATTCTGATTGCACTTGGCAATGTCTTTAACGTATATGCTCCGGTCATTGTGCGTGACGGTATCGACTTTCTTGCGGATGCACTGGCTGTGCGTCAGTCGTTGAGCGGGCCGACATCCATTCCCGCTCCGAGCAGCTTCGAGCATGCAGCCTCTTGGTTTCAGCAGGACAAACCGGTTGTAATGGTGGATGCCGAAAATTATGCTTCTACGGTCATTAAGATGGGGCTGATGCTTGCCGGCCTCTACATTTTGATGTTCCTCATCAAAGGCATTTTTCTTTTCTATCAGCGTCAAGCGCTCATTGTGATGTCGCGTCACATTGAATACGACTTAAAAAACGAGGTCTATCAGAAATACCAGGAGCTCGATAGTAGTTTCTACAAACGCAATCGCACAGGAGATCTGATGAACCGCATCAGCGAAGATGTAAATCGTGTGCGCATGTATGTGGGTCCTGCCGTGATGTACACCATCAACCTTATTGTATTGCTCGTTATGTGCACGGTGGTAATGCTTCAGATTGATGTGGAGCTCACGCTGTATACCCTATCGCCGCTCCCCTTCATGATGATTGCAATTTACTACGTTAGCAAAACCATCAACAAGAAAACTGAACTTGTGCAGCAACAGCAATCGAAGCTGAGCGCTATTGTCCAAGAGAGTATTTCCGGAATACGTGTATTGCGAGCATTCAACAGGGAACAAAGTTTTGCCGACACGTTCGAATCCGAAAGCAATCACTACAAAGAAAAACAGCTTCAGCTGGTTCGAATCGATGCGTTGTTTATGCCTGTAATCGTGATACTGGTTGGACTAAGCACAATTCTGACGGTTTATATCGGAGCCCAGAAAGTGATGGCCGGCGAGCTTTCTGCCGGCGTGGTAGTTCAATTCGTTTTTTACGTGAACATTCTCACATGGCCATTTGCGGTTGTTGGATGGGTAACCAGCTTGGTTCAAAAAGCTGAAGCGAGTCAGGCTCGTATCAATGAATTTCTGCGCACCTCTCCTGAAATAAATAATCCGGCAACCCCCGCTGCATATACTTCCGGTGCTATTCGCTTCGAACATGTCTCCTATCGTTACCCCGACAGCGGGACCCAAGCACTTCATGACATTAACCTCGAGATTCCTGCGGGGACAACACTCGGAGTTATCGGACGAACAGGAAGCGGAAAATCTACGCTCGCTCAATTGCTCGTGCGGATGATTGACCCCGATTCAGGATCCATAAAAATCGGCAAGAATGATTTACGTAGTCTTGAAATAAGCGCACTTCGGAATAACGTGGGCTATGTTCCGCAGGAAGTATTTCTTTTTTCTGACAGCATACGCAACAACATCACGTTTGGGATGAATGCATCGGAGCAGCAAATTGCAGAAGCCGCAGCAATTGCAGATGTTCAAGATACAATCGTAGCCTTCCCTGATGGATACGACACACAACTAGGAGAGCGAGGTATTAATTTGAGTGGAGGTCAAAAACAACGTGTTTCGATTGCGCGAGCCGTCATAAAAAACCCGGAAATCTTGCTTTTCGACGATTGCCTCAGCGCTGTTGACACTCACACCGAAGACAGAATCATTCGCGAGCTTCGAAGGATTATGGTTGGCAAATCGAGTATTGTAATCGCCCATCGAATTTCTACCGTGAAGGATGCCGACCACATTATCTATCTCGACCAAGGGCGCATTATCGAGCAAGGAACTCACTCTGAGTTACTAGATATGGAGGGAGCGTATGCACAATTGTACAAGAAACAATTGCTGGAAGAATCACAGGACGAGGAAAACACATCGAGTACGAACGAATAACCTCGCCTGTTGTTTTGTGCTTATTGTTAACTATTCATGAGCGATTCAATAGCTATTCATTGGTTTCGTCGCGATTTGCGACTGGAAGACAATCATTCACTTCAGCAAGCGCTTCGAAGCGGAAAAAAAGTACTATGTGTCTTCATCTTCGACCGAGAAATCCTCGATAAACTCCAAGACAAGACAGATGCACGAGTAGCTTTCATTCACAGCACTCTCGAGACACTTAACAGCAAGCTGCAAGAACTTGGCAGCGCTCTTCGATCCTATTACACAACCCCGGAGGATGCCTGGCATCAGATTACAACAGAATTCAACGTTTCAGAAGTTTTCTGCAACCGCGACTATGAGCCCTATGCGCAAGCGCGCGATCGAGCGATTTATGAAATGCTGAGAGAAAAAGGCATAGCTTTTCATGGCTTCAAAGACCACGTCATCTTCGAAAAAAGCGAGGTCGTAAAAGACGATGGATTGCCATATACCGTTTTTACTCCGTACAGCAAAAAATGGAAATCCAACATCCAAAGCAAATCGTTCGATTCGTTTGACAGTGTTCCTTTGGCAGAACAACTTCACCCATGCAAACCGAGTTCAATAATCACATTGGATGCAATGGGATTCAAGCGAACAGATGCCATCCAAATTCCCTCTTCAACCCTCGACCATTCGATTGTTAAGGAATATCACCTCAAGCGCGACATTCCGGCAGAAGCAGGTACTACTCGACTTAGTTTACACCTTCGTTTTGGTACCGTTAGCATCAGAACCTTGGCCAAAATTGGAATGGAGCTCAATGAAAAATGGCTCAACGAATTAATATGGCGCGACTTCTATCAAATGATTATCTATCATTTTCCGCATACCGTAGACCATGCTTTCAAACCCGCCTATGATCGCATTCCGTGGAGAAACGATGAGGCTGAGTTTCGTTCATGGTGCGAGGGAAAAACAGGATATCCAATAGTAGACGCGGGCATGCGTGAACTGAATACAACCGGTTTCATGCACAATCGTGTTCGCATGATTGTAGCGAGTTTTTTGACGAAGCACCTATTGATTGATTGGCGATGGGGCGAGCGGTATTTTGCATCGAAACTCCTCGACTTTGAGTTGGCAAGCAATGTAGGTGGCTGGCAATGGGCAGCAAGCAGTGGTTGTGATGCAGCACCTTACTTCCGCGTATTCAATCCGGCGTTGCAGACAGAAAAATTCGACAAGGATTATCGCTACATCAAAAAGTGGTGTCCGGAATATGGAACACCAGCGTATCCCAAACCAATCGTAGAGCACAGCCTTGCACGCGAACGAGTTCTTCGTGTTTTCAAGCAGGCCTTGCAATCGGAATAACTGCTAGATTTGGTGCATGGAATCACTCTTTCGCGATTTACGTGTGCTCGATATGTCTACTGTTTTAGCCGGACCATCGGTAGGAAGTTTTTTTGCCGAATTGGGAGCTACCGTTATCAAGATTGAAAATCCACGCACGCAAGGAGACGTAACTCGAGGTTGGAAACTGAATAACGAAGATTCCAATGCACCGGTAAGCGCATATTTTTCGTCCATCAACTTCGGGAAGACCTATCGGTGGCTTGACTTAAGCAATCACGAACATCGAACAGAAGTAAACGACCTCATTCGAACATCAGACATTGTACTGGTGAACTACAAAGAAGGTGACGATGTAAAATTCGGACTCACTTCCGAAGCAATTCATGCAATTCAACCGAGTGCAATCTATGCTTCGCTGCGCGGCTTCGCATCGCAGAGTGAGCGCATTGCATATGATGTTGTATTGCAGGCTGAATGTGGTTTTATGTTTATGAATGGCAACGAGAGCAGCGGGCCTCTCAAAATGCCGGTTGCCATGATCGATGTAATCGCAGCCCATCAGTTAAAAGAAGGAATCTTATGTGCACTTATCGAACGCATGCGTTCAGGTAAAGGAAGCTGTGTGCGCGTAACGCTTGAAGAGGCAGCATTGACAGCATTGGTAAATCAGGCAAGTAACTTCTTGATGACCGGAGCAATTGCACAGCGAGTGGGTTCACTTCACCCCAATATTGCTCCGTATGGAGAAACATTTCGATGCAGTGATGACAAAGAGCTGGTGCTTGCAGTGGGCAGCAACAGCCAATTTTTGCTGCTCTGTGAAATGCTCAACCTGCGTGAACTCGAAAAAGACGAGCGCTTTTCAATGAACCAGCACCGAGTGACAAACCGGTTATTGTTAGCTAGAGAATTGCAGTCTGCATTTGCAACCAATACTCGTGATTACTGGATGGACAAGTTCATTGCTCATGGTATACCAGCCGGTGCTATACGTTCGATGGATGAGGTTATGAGCAGCGGCACAGCTCAGCGTATGATTCGCAATGAAACCATGGACGGAATTCAAACCAGCCGGATTAGCAGTGTAGCTTTTAAGCTGGAATCTTAATTTGATAGTTCCTTCCGGGTGCTACTTTCAGATAGCTCTCGCGCAGCCAGGGATTGTACCATTTGAGAAGCTTATAGGTAGTGCCTTGTTCTTTGGCAAAAGCTGCGAGATCCGTTATTGAGTTTTGTACCTCTACGATTTTGAAGCGATACGGCTCATACAATTCTGCGGGACGAAGAACAAAACCGTATTGATCTGCATTATTGAAAATCTCCTTCATGGCCAGTATTCGATAGACATAACGTGCGGTCTCCTCATTAAGCAATAGATCCCAATAGGTGGTTTGATACTGCTGGTCAGCTCTTCTTTGCAGTCCGCCCATTCCCATGTTGTACGAGGCTGCCGCCATAGCCCACGACCCATGAATATCATACGCATCCTTGAGGTAATGACACGCCGCATAGGTGCTTTTCTCAACGTCGTAACGCTCATCTACCTGCTCATTTATTTCCAGTCCATATCCTTTGCCTGTTTCTTCCAGTAACTGCCAAAAGCCCTTAGCGCCGGCAGGTGAAGACGCATTAGTAAGAGCACTTTCAATCACGGCCAAATACTTGAAATCATCCGGAATCTCATTGGCTTTGAGAATGGGTTCAATCACCGGAAACCATCGGTAGGCTCTCTTTATTGCCAGTAACGTGTTGCTGTGCCAATACGTATTCACGAGCAGTTCGCGATCCAGGCTTTCACGAACATCGGGCCTTTGCATGGGCACGGGTTCGCCGGCAAATGAAAGTTCTTCCGGAAGAGGCATTGCGAAAATGCGGTATTCTCCATTGATCACCTCTCGGTATGCGTCGTTTTCGGCCTTCGATGGTTTCGAACGGTTCACAAATGCGAATAGCGCGAGGGCTAGCAAAGAAGATAGAAGACCAACACCGGCAGCAATCAAGTAAACACGTGCGTTCATGTAAAAAAATCAGAAGAAGGGTGATTCAAATTCGTCCCATGCCATCGCACTTCTATCGCGATCGGAAATTATAGGTTCAGCGCAATTCCAATCAATAGCAAAAGCAGGGTCGTCCCATCGGAGGCTGCGTTCTAGATCTTTGCTGTAATAATTGGAGCATTTATAGGAAAAGATTGTTTGATCTTCGAGTACCAGGAAGCCGTGGGCAAAACCCTCCGGAATAAATAATTGAAGTGCGTTTTCTGCAGACAATACAATTTTGAAATGCTGCCCGTAGGTGGGTTCTGTTTTACGCAAATCCACAACCACATCCAGCACACTTCCTTTGGATACACGCACCAGTTTCGCCTGCCCTTTTGGAGGCAACTGAAAATGCATTCCACGTATAACATCCTTCTTGGAAACACTTTCATTGTCCTGCACGAAAGTGATATTGAGGCCTGTAGAAACTCGAAATCTCGCCTCGTTGAAAGACTCTAAAAATGCCCCTCTATCATCGCTGAAAACAGTGGGAGCTACAATGAGAAGTTCTCGAAAATCTGTTGTCCGAATTTCCATAATTATCGAATGCGAGCTTGAATAGTGAGTACCAGCGCGATGGCGGAAATAACCGTAATCCAGCCTCTCAACTCCATAGAGAGCTGCTGACCTATTCGCAATCTGCTTTGCACATAAATAACATCTCCAGCTTCAACTGACATGTTTGCATATCGGATACCATCGATGGTGGAAAGATCTATGTGATATACATCTCGCTCTCCCAGTTCATTTTTCCGAAACAACATTACATCATCGGACTTTGCATATGAACCGAGTCCACCAGCCTTTGCAATGGCTTCAATGACACTGATACTTTGCGCCCCAAGGTCGAGCAAATTTGCACTTCCTGCCGGACTGGTAAATATGATTGCTCTTCTGTTGAGCACTCGCAGCTGCACATAGGGACGATTAAATTGTGGGGTAAACAACTCCTCAACAAAATTTTGTGCCTGGGCGATGGTCAATCCGCTGATTTTTTGGAAACCGATAACAGGAAACTCTACATATCCCTGAGAATTTACCAAATACTCCCAATTTGACTTTCGTATGCTTGACTGAGCATCAATAGAGCTTGTACCCGCCTCGAGCATCAAAGCTCCTTCGTTCGTGTAGAGCTCAAAGGTGATAAGATCATTGGGTTGAATTCGATAATCGATACTGGTGGAATCGATAACAGGCTCATCAAAAACATAGTCTTTGGGCGGTTGGAACATAAATTCCGAATTAATGCCACACGAGGCCAATAGCAAGCATAGGGTGATAAGCGACAATACAGAGGATAACCGAATCATGTAAGCAAGTAATTTGAACACAAAGGTAAGATGGAAAGAGTAATGGCATTCACCATCTTTGCAATATGAAAAAAACGGTCGTACTCGGAGCCTCTGTCAACCCTGATCGATACAGCTATCGAGCGATTCAAGCGTTGGTCAAAAGCGGCATAGAAACCTCAGCCGTGGGTCTTAGAGAAGGCAACGTCGCAGGTGTTGAAATCCAACGAAATTTCGACAGCATTAAAGATATTCATACCGTAACAATGTATGTGGGTCCGGAGAATCAAAAAGTCTGGATTGAGCAGATCCTAGCACTAAATCCAATTCGCGTAATTTTTAATCCGGGAACAGAAAATAAGGACGTTGAAAACCGCCTTCACGATGCAGGAATAGCAACCGAACACGCCTGCACACTGGTTCTATTGGCAACCAATCAATATTAGCCATTCTCCATCCTCATGATAAGCCTGCGCTCCATTTCTGAAGATGATTTTGAACTCCTGTTCGAATGGGAAAACATAGAGGAACTTTGGAAAGTTTCTGAACAAACCGGACCATTCAGCAAAGCTGAAATTCAGGGCTTCATGGAAACATGCATGGACGTCACGGATTACTCGATCGAACGACTCCTTATTTGTTTGGATAATGAACCTATAGGAGCAATCGACTTACTGGAATACGACCCCAAAATTGGTCATTGTAATGTAGGCGTATTCATTGTGTCACCCGAACATCGAGGCAAAGGATATGCAAAATCAGCAATGAAGGAAGTAATCCATGAGGTAAAATCGCGAGGTTACAAATTGATAAAAGCCATAATCTATTCTGACAATGAAGCGAGTCGCCGCCTATTTTTATCGCTTGGATTTTATCAAGGCGGAACAATCGTATTTAAAAGTAAGCCCGCTTTTTTATTCTTTCTTGAGCTCAGACCATGAAACGAAAGATACTCATTTTCGGAAGCATTTTAATCGCGGTGCTAATTGTGGCGGCATTTGCTTACTATCGGATTTTTCATACGGTTGCTATTCAATCTGCTCCGCCCGATTGCAATTGCAGCGTAAAGAATGTTCAAGCCGTTGAAACGGTTTTAATGAACTGCAACATTGAACTTTCCTCGGCCACTGCCTGGACCCTAGCAGCACGTTTGAAGAGACTGAAAGCGATAAAGCCCGGTCGCTACTGCCTCAAGCAGGGCATGAACGCAAACGAGATGATACGAGAATTTCGTTCGGGAGGCAGGCCAACGCTCACACTTCGCATTGACGATGTGACCTCTCTTAATGAATTGGCCTCCAAACTGGGGGCTCATTTACTCAATGACAGTGTTTATTTTATGCGTGAGTTCAGCAATGATTCATTATTGAATTCCCTCGGAATAAACCCTTCGTATGTATCATGCTTCATCCGCCCCAATACATATGACTTTTATTGGAATATGACCGCAGAAACATTTCTTCAGCGCATGAAGAAAGAATATGATCGTGTTTGGACGAGCACTCGAATCGAGCAAGCTCAGCAATTGTCAATGTCACCTTTTGAGGTCGTAATTCTAGCGTCTATTGTAAAGGCAGAAACCTCGGAAAAAGAAGAAGCTCCTCGCATTGCAGGTTTGTACATCAATAGGCTTCGGAAAGGGATACCACTTCAATCGGACCCAACAACAATTTTTGGTAAACGGACAGGCGCGAAACGAGTTTATGCAAGTGATCTTGAAAGCGACTCACCTTATAACACTTACAAAATACAAGGTTTGCCACCCGGGCCTATCAATTTCCCTGAAGACATATACATCGATGCCGTGCTTCAAGCTGAGAGGAATACGTACATCTACATGTGCGCAGAGCCGGGTGGCACCGGCAGGCATCGTTTCACCGCCTCATATACCGAGCACGAAAACAACCGTCGCGCCTACATAAACTGGCTCAACAAGGCCGGAATTCGATAATGGTCCGGATTGTTGATAATTAGCGCATTTTGTTATCTTTGTGTTCATATGTTAACACGAGGCAAGATTCTGTGGCGTCTCCGATTGCTGCTGTTAGTCATGGTTGGAGTTACCGTGTCCTCTTGTCTTGTATTGATGGTGAGTCAGAACACCAGAAACAGCTACCTCGCAAAAATCAGCTTATCGTCCCGACAAAAAGCCTTAGCCGAAGAACTAGGGCGCAAGATGTACGATATTGAGCGAAAGGCTTCACAAGGCCAAGATATACGTAACGAACAAGATGACTTTAAGGTCACCTTAACTCGATGGGAAAGTGCTCAGAAAGCACTTATAACAGGGAGCGAACATTATGGAACCAGCGGAAGCAATTCGAACGCCTCACAAGAAATGCTGCAAATGTCATCGGGGCAATTTGTGCATGGACGAGAATTTTTAAATGCCTTTATAGCCAACCCGCAAGCCTATAAACCAACTGACCTGGACTCGTGCATGGTTTTGCTCGACACCTATATTGGAAGTATTAATAATGTTACCGGGCAATTTCTTGCAGAAAGTGAGCTACAGGGAAAAGTCTCATTTTCTGCTATCGTAGGCATTGCAGGAGGAACACTACTTCTCTTCCTTGCGGGAATTTTCCTTATTCTGCGTCCTATTCGAAAAACCTTCGAAGAATCCGAAATCGAAATTGAAGAATCTGACAAAAAAGTCAGGGAGGCCTTGAATGCAAAGACAGAATTCCTCTCCAACATGAGCCATGAAGTGCGCACCCCACTCAACGGAGTAATCGGCATGAGTGAGTTACTGCTTCAAAGCAAACTAGAAGGCGAACAAAGAGCCTATGCGCGTAATATTCATACAAGTGCCAATCAATTATTGGAACTTCTTAATAATGTGTTGGACGTTGCGAAAATGCAATCCGGAAAAATGGAATTGAACAAAGAGCGATTCACTCTTTCTGATTGTATCGATCAGGTTGTCGATTTGCTAAAGCCCACAGCGCATGTCAAAAAGATAGAGTTGATGAGTGATTTAGACGCCGCCGTTCCTTTAGAAATTATCGGTGACGAAAATCGCCTGCGCCAAATTCTGATCAACCTCGTTAATAATGCTATCAAGTTTACAGAAAAGGGAGAGGTTGTAATTAAGGCCGACTTAGTTAATCGTGAAAACGACTTTGTACAAATTGAGTTTAGCGTAACAGACACCGGTATCGGTATCGAACAGAATAAGCTGGAACGCATCTTTGATTCATTTTATCAGGTGGATGCTGCATTCAACAAAAAATACAGCGGCTCCGGCTTAGGCTTGGCAATCAGCCAAAGTCTTGCCGGCGAGATGGGAAGTAAGATTAAGGTAACCAGCAAACCAGGACAAGGCAGCACCTTCTCATTTAGTTTAGTGGTTGAAATCTCCGGCAAAGAGCATCGAGAAAAGTTAGCTGCCTTGAGTGGCTTAAGTGCACTTGTCATAGACGACAACACCACCAACTTAAAAATTCTCGTAAAACAATTATCGGGCTGGGGTATTCAAGCCACGCCTTTCAATAGTCCACAGCTAGTAACCGATGTAATGTCGAGTCTGAACAAATTCGATTTTGTAATTCTCGACATGCAAATGCCGGAGATGGATGGGCATTCGGTGGCACAGAATATCCGTTCTAAATTCAACATTCAGGAATTACCAATCATCGTACTCTCTTCTTTAGGGGAGCACATGATGTCGGACAGGGAGAATTTGTACAATGCTTATTTAACCAAGCCTGTTAAGCAATCGAAGTTGCTCGATACAATTATCGATGTCATGAAGATTAGTCCGGTTCAACGTGCTAAACTGAACATGCTTAGCGGAAATACCGATGTGCTATCCAACAAATCCAGCATCAAGATTTTATTGGCTCAAGACAATGAACTTTCAAGAGCTGTTACCACTAAGACGCTTCAAAAGTTGGGTCATAACATTATCACCGTTGCCACTGGCAAGGAAGTATTGGAGAAGTCGCGTCGCGATGACTACGATCTCATCTTGATGGACATCCAGGAGAATCAAATCGATGGTATTGAAACTACCAAGCAACTCAAGCGACTCGTGAATGAGGAATCGATGCCAATCATTATTGGCTTGAGCAGTGACCAGAAAAAAGACAAGGCTATTTGTATGCAGGCGGGCATGGACGACATTATGGAAAAGCCCATGAAAGCGGAAGCCATTCAGGAAAAAATCAATTACTGGATCATCAGCGAATAGCGCATGATCACTTGTTCCATTTAATCATTTCGTTCATTAAGTATCTTGCCGAACCAATGCAACTAAAATGCATTTCGGTGTAAGAATGAATTTTCAGCGCTTCATATTTTTGATCGTTTGCATTTGTGATTTATTCAGGCAGGGCTATGCCCAGGAAGATTCAATCCGCTTTCAAAAAAAACAAACGCTTGTAACTACTGCAACCATCGCAACAGGATTTACAAGCTATGCGCTGCTGAGTGAACTTTGGTACAAACAATATCCAAGAACAACACTTCACTCATTCAACGATAATGATGAGTGGCTTCAGGTAGACAAGGTGGGACATGCCTTTGCAAGCTATACGATTGCAAAAAACATGAGTGAACTTTACAGTTGGTCTAGATACAATAACCATGATCGATGGCGTGGTTCGTTGACGAGTATGCTCTACATGACCGGCATTGAATTATTGGACGGGCGAAGTGCAGCGTGGGGATTTTCGTGGGGCGATATGATTGCAAACACAAGTGGTGTTTTCATGTATTCAGCACAAGATTTTTTTTGGAGAGAGCAACGCATCACATTAAAATTTTCATACACACCTTCATCATTTGCGATGTTGAATGAAGATGTACTTGGTCGTAATTTTCAACAACGCATTTTAAAAGACTACAATGCACAAACGTATTGGGCATCTATCAACGTTCATAGCTTTCTGGCTTCTGGCGCGGATTTCCCGCGATGGTTCAACATTGCATTTGGTTATGGCGCAACTAAAATGATACGCGCAAAAACAGTTGTTGATGATGTTAATAATTTTCAACGCGAGCGTGAATTCTACTTTTCATTTGATGCAGATTTGGAACGTGTTCGATGGAAGAAAAAATGGATGAAGCGAACGATGAAAATTTTAAGCTTCATAAAAATTCCGGGACCAACATTTGAGATTCGTGATAATGGAAAAATAAAATTTCACGGATTGTTTTTTTGACTAGCTAAACATAAACAGAATTGAATTTTTGAAATGGGAGTTTATCGTGTGACAGAGATATCACATTCTTCACCGAAAAGTTGGGAAGATGCAACCGCAAGGTTGGTGGAAGAAGCAATGACTCGTTTCAATTCGGTAAGTTCAGTTTATGTTCAGGACCAGACCGCAAAAGTTGTGAATGGAAAAGTGAATGCGTTTTGCGTTACGGCCAAGGTTACTTATGAAATTGTAAATCACAAATCAACCGTTACAAATATGAAAACAAAGTCAAAATCACACGCTGCCCCAAAGGCCGTGAAGAAGGCTGCTGCCAAGAAGGCTGCTCCGAAGAAGAAAGCTGCTGCTAAGAAAGCTGCTCCAAAGAAGAAGGCTGCTGCTCCTAAGAAAGCTGCTGCTAAGAAGGCTGCTCCTAAGAAGGCTGCTGCTCCTAAGAAGGCTGCTGCTAAGAAGGCTGCTCCTAAGAAGGCTGCTGCTAAGAAGGCTGCTGCTCCTAAGAAAGCTGCTGCTCCTAAGAAGGCTGCTGCTAAGAAGTAATATTCTTCGCAACGAAAATGAAAACCCCGCTTTGCGGGGTTTTTTGTTTTCAGAAAGTACGATAACAGCTTTCGCGTCTTCTACTTCTGCAATTTGATGTAGACAGGCAAATGATCTGAGTATCCGCCCTTGTATGAATCACCGGCGTAAGATCTGCTGGGGCGAGCGACGCCATCCTTGTCACGAAAGAGAATCTTCTCATTGCGCAACACCCCTGACGCTTGCGCATCAACATGCCAGCCCTTGGTGTTCATGAATCCGCTGGACGTAATCATTTGATCTAACGCTCCCCACTCACCCTTATAGAAATATGAGCCATTCCCTTCGGCATGTATTGCATACATCTGGTTGTACAAAGGAGACGAAGGTTGGTCATTTGCGCCTAGGACCTCATAGATACTCTTGTCGTTGGGGTGATCATTGAAGTCGCCCATGATTAGAATTTTCGTATTCGCATTTTCTGCAAGCACCTTATCAATCTTCGACTTCAACAGGGCTGCAACTGCCAATCTATTCGGCTCGCTTTCGGTTTGTCCGCCGCTTCGACTCGGCCAATGGTTCACAAAAAAGTGAATCGTCTCACCATCCAACTTTCCCTGCGCATGCAAGATGTCGCGCGTGTTTGGATCTTTCGGATCGGGCAAAGCAATCGTATAATATTCGAATCGCACATCTTTCAATTTCGATGCATCATACAATGCTGCCGCATCGATACCACGCTCATCCGGACTATCGGCATGGATAATTTCATAGCGCCCCTTTTTAGGAGAAGCATTCAATGCAGGCTCGCGCACCAAATCGAGGAGCACGGCTTTATTCTCTATCTCACACAATCCTATAAACAGAGGTAGCTCACCCGGAAGCAAATCAATTACCTCGGAAATGCGCGAAAGCTTTTCACTATAGCGAGCAGAACTCCATTGCAGCTTTCCAGCAGGTGTGAAGTCTTCATCGATTGTAATGGGATCATCGATTGTATCGAATAGATTTTCCACGTTATAAAAAGCGACGATTGCTTCCTCCAATTCGGATTTTGATTTTCTCTGTGCCGTCGCACAAGAAATCAAACAAAAGGAGAATGCCAAAAGAACGGTAAATGATGAGCGGTACTTCATGAAGAAATTTTTCAGCAAAGATGCCCTTATAAAGCGAAATTCAAAAAAATGAAACAATATCCGGGCTGATTACGTAACAACATGAAAACTGAACTGCAATGAATAAAAACAAACTCTATACACTCCTTTTGGG
>JBKCGW010000370.1:0-11749 GCA_046303175.1 Flavobacteriales bacterium | reverse complement strand
GCTGTCCTCAATCTTCTTCTCCTTTAGTGATCCCGCTGGGACTCGAACCCAGGACCCATACATTAAAAGTGTATTGCTCTACCAGCTGAGCTACGAGATCTTGCCTCTGAAAAGCGGGCGCAAATATACTCGTGCTTTTCGTATACGCAACCTTTGTTAAGAATTTCTCAGCCGAAAATTGAAAAAGTCTTGATTTGGTTGATTTTACAGGTGCGGATGACGCTCGAACGGCTTGGTTGAATCGAGATAAAGGCGGTAGGTGGCCAGTTTACGATAAAGAGATGCCCCCAGGTTTTCGGCGATATGAATCATTTTTGGGTTGAAGTCTCCAATCCATGTTAGAATGGTTTCGTGGTATCGATTGAGCGTAACGATACGTTCTTCGCAATACTTAATCATGGCGCCTTCCACGCCGCGACCATGGTAAGCCTTGTCTACTCCGAAAACAATCCCAACCATCACCTGTCGCTTACCAAACAATTTGTAGAATAAAAAACGAAGCATGCCAAGTGCATTCAAATTTCCGCGCACGTGCTGCATGAATTCGTTCACCTCGGGTAGGTTTATGTAGAACCCTATGGGTTGGTTATTGTGGTATGCAAACACCATAATGTCGCGGTCCATGATGGGCCGCATAGCTTGAATGGCTTTGCGCGCTTGCTCGATTTGCATGGGTTTAAAACCGGAATGAACAGCCCACGCGGCGTTATAAATGGTCACAAAGTCATGGGCAATCTCTTCCAAGCTTCTGCCTTTTGCGTTGGTAACTTTGAAGGCAGGGTCTTGCATCAGTTGTTGTGATTTCCGGACAAATACCTCTTGCGCCGGCACATGCAGGTTGCGCTTGTAGCAAAGTTGTTCATAATAAACTTGAAACCCGGCTTGCTCGAAAAAACGCTTGTAATAAGGTGGATTGTAATTCATCCGAAAACTGCTCATGTCCGTGAAATTCTCGATGAGCAAACCCCAATACGCTTCCTTCTCGCCAAAATTGATAGGCCCATCAATCGCCTCGACGCCTAGTTCTTTGAGCCAAGTGATTGCTTCATTCATAAGCAGGCCGGCCGCTCGATCATCTTCGATGCATTCGAAAAATCCTAACCCGCCGGTTTTTTGTTGCTGAGCATCTGAATACTTGCGAGAATAGAAGGCTGCAATGCGGCCCACAGCTTTTCGAGAGTCATCTAAAAGTATCCAACGTGCAACGCTGCCTTGGGTAAAAAGTTTGTTTTTGCCGGGATCGAAAATCCCATCAATGTCTTGTCGAATATGAGGAATGTAGTTGCTGTCTCCGGCGTAGATAGCATAGGGGACGTCCAG
This sequence comes from Flavobacteriales bacterium, assembly GCA_046303175.1. Taxonomy (GTDB): domain Bacteria; phylum Bacteroidota; class Bacteroidia; order Flavobacteriales_D; family Sanyastnellaceae; genus JAIBBG01. The sequence goes on along the minus strand of JBKCGW010000370.1, from coordinate 10,429 downwards.
CCATTGCCTTGCAGTCGTATTATCATCTACCAGTTTTATCTGCATCTTGCAGTTTTCTATGTGTGCCGCAATTTATTCACATTGGGTAAAAGAAAAAATGATCGCTTAGACAACCTCTGCACTACTATTTTTGTCAATCTCAAGAAACCAAACCAAAAAAGAACTCAATTGATGAAATCACTCTTATTTACAATCAGCCTGGTTGTGACTTGCGCATTTGCTTTCGCTCAAAGCACACCTGCCAGCAAGGTGCAGCAGGCGCGCACAGCGCAGCAAATTGCTGCGATGTCGGAAAATGAACTCGCTATGCTTGAGTTCCGTGCAGAGAAATTGTGCTGGTTTGAGCAATTAAAGAACGAGTCGCAATCAGAGTGGTATTCGCTCACAGACAATAATGGAAACAGTGTTGAGCTTACCGATGCAATGGTGGCGGATTTCAATCCATTGCTTTTTATTCTTCCACAGCAAACCGTTCGTTGTGAGAACCTACCGGTTCAAACAACTTCGGGAAAGCAATACCTGCTGATTGTTCGTTCAGTAGAAATGATGCAGAAAGAGTGGGAGCGCCGCATAATCAAAAACACTAAAACTCTTGCCAAGTAATATGAAAAAGATAGTTACACTTGCTTTATTAGGCATCATTTCATTCGGTGTTTTCGCTCAATCGGAGGTTTTCAATATCGGAACTCAAGGCAATGGTGATTTGTATACAGGTTGCGATGCCATCATGCACGATGCTAACGGCGGTTTGGTACCTTATGGCCCAAATTCAAACAACATTACTACCATATGCCCTGAGGCAGGGGAAACACAGGTCAACCTGTTTTTCCTTGGTTTTGATGTTTCAGTAGGCGATGTGTTAGCCATTTACGATGGTTCTGATACGAATGCTCCTCTCATCGGTGAATACGACCAGGAAGAGCTCCTGTTCCAAACCATTAGCCCTTCGGCAACCAATCTTACAGGTTGCTTAACGGTTACATTTACTTCGAATGCTGACGAAAATACGGGTGACTTCTCGATGCGGATTATTTGTGGAATTCCTTGCGACTTCCCCATTGCCGATATTTATGCAGATGCGGATACCGTGAAAATTTGTGCAGGAGAATCAGTTGAATTCTATGGAGGGAACTCTACATGGACGGAAGGAGCCACATTGGGTGACTTTACTTGGGATTTTGGCGATGGCACCACAGATACTGAAACTTGGTCCGTTGTGCAGCACCAATACAATGAACCTGGTGGTTACCGTGTTCGCTTGTACATAGAGGATAGCAACGGTTGTCAAAGTGCCAATATCCCTGAAGTGGTTGTTCTCGTTTCGACTCCTTTCCAATTCGATTTGTCAGTGAGCGAAGATTACTTCTGTATCGGTAACCCTGTTTTGCTTGGCACAACCGGTTTTGTGCAATCAGGTGGAACCGTTATTGGTGATGAAAGTGAAAATGGTACTTCACCCACTTGGATAGAAGACAACAGTGTTGTTTTTGATAATGGTATTTACATCCCGGATAATCAGGGTTGCTTGGAAACAGACATTGTTTTTAGTCAGTTTGGAACTGCTTTAATAGACGATGCTAGCGATTTCAGCAGTATCTATTTCAATATGGAACACTCCTTTGTGGGTGATATAACCATCAGAATCATTTGCCCCGATGGGTCTACCATGAGCATTTTCCCGGAGGCCGGCGGCTCAGGTACGTATTTAGGTGAACCTGTAGACGCAGATGACGGTGTGCCTGGCGTGGGCTACGAATACTCATTCAGCCCAAATTCTACCGGTGGTTCTTGGATGGATTTTCTCGCCGGTGGCGGAGGAGGAACCATTCCCGCCGGAGATTACGAACCGGAGGGCTCGTTCGATGACCTAATTGGTTGTCCTTTGAACGGAACCTGGACCTTGGAAGTGTGCGATATTGTGGGCGCCGACGATGGATATGTTTTTGAATTCGGTATCCAGTTCGCACCGGAATATTATCCCAATGTTCTGCAATTTACTCCCGTGGTGGGCACCGGTTGTGACTCAAGTTATTGGGTAGAACCTAACGCACTTACGGAAGTAGGTCCCGACTGTGACTGGGCTATTTTTGACCCTGCTACGCCCGGCAATTATACCTTCCAGTATCGTGTTGTGAATGACTTTGGCTGCGAATTCACGCAAGACATCAACGTTACCGCTGTTGCTCCTCCCGATGTAAATGCTCCGGATGTACCTCTTTGTGTAGGCGCAAACAATCAATTACAAGCTATCATCGAAAATGCTGTACCAGGTGCACCCTACGCATATTCTTGGACTCCCGGCACAGGGTTGTCAAGCACTGTAATTGCTGCTCCAACCGTAACAGGAATAGACGAGGAAACCACATACACGGTTACAGTTACGGCTATTGGCTTGGAAAACTGTGAAGGAAGCGATGATGCAACGGTTTTCATAGTTCCTCAATTGGTGCCCACAGAATCACCTCAATACGATTGCGATGCTGTTTATCCCGTGACGTTGAATTGTACACCACAGTTAAATCAGGCTGCAACCTATGCTTGGACTCTGGACGATGATATAGTGTCGGGTGGATTAAATGATACATTGGTGGTGAATGATGACGGTCACTATCAATTAATCATTACGGACGCGGCTTGTGGAACCAGTGAGACCATCGATTTTTATGTGGCTCCTCCACTTATCATCGACGATCGTATCATGCGCCCTTGCACGGAAACTTTGCCTGTCGACATTCTGATGGATGAACAAAACCAAGATATTATCTGGTCTTGGGACCACTATGAAAACTCATTTGATTACGGTCAAGGAATTTCGGATTCAATCGGGTTCTACGATCAGGCTACTTACAACACGAATATACCGGGTATCTATGTCATAACTGTTCAGCAGGAAGACTGCAATCAAACGGGCACTGTAGTGCTTCGTTTCGAACCGGAAGAATGTATTCTTTTCATCCCAAACATCATGACTCCGAATGGCGATGGTGATAACGATACATTCGATGTATCGAGTATCGGTCGTTATCCAAGAAGTACTTGTCAGATTTTTAACCGTTGGGGAACGATGGTTTTCGAAGACCTGGATTACAACGGATCTTGGAATGCAGATGGAATGCCGGAGGGGGTTTACTACTACGTGGTAGGAGTAAACAAGAATACCGGTATGGAATACTTCACGGGCGATTTGACAATCGTTCGTTAAACGAACTAGTGTGCATGAAAAGCTGCCCTTCGTGGCAGCTTTTTTTTTATACGAATCATATTTGCAAACAGAGTTATGGATGCTATTGACGAATTGGGAAGACTTGCTTCCGTTTTACGTATCGAACAGCGCGAAGACTTCGCTCTTCACGAGGCATGGCTCAAGCAATCGAGCATTCAAGAACGAAAGCGAAATGGTATCACCTGGTTTCCGCTGCGGATTGTAGAAACCGGATTCGGTATCGGTTCGTATCCTTTCATTGTGGTAGAACGAAATCCGGGTGATCGACTGGAACATCGTTTTCAGAGTGCGGCACCGGTCTCTCTTTTCTCGGGAGCAGAGGGCAATCAGGATAGTATGTTGAACGGCACTATCGGCTATGTGGATGATCAGCGAATGAAAATTTCATTCTATGTGGATGAACTTCCGGACTGGGTCGATGATGGAAAGCTTGGTGTTAATCTGCTTTTTGACACCCGAACCTACGACGAGATGTTCAAGGCGCTTAGCTTCCTAATCAATGTGGAGAAGGGAAGAGTCAAGCAACTGCGTGATGTAGTGCTTGGATATAAGGAGCCTGAAAAGCGAACCTTTCAAGGGACGCTTTCGCCCATTCTCAATGACTCGCAGAACGAGGCACTCAAGGCTATTTGTTGTGCGGAAGATCTCGCGGTAGTGCATGGGCCGCCCGGCACGGGAAAAACAACCACCCTTGTAGAATCGATGGTGGAAGTTCTGAAGGAAGAAAAGCAGATCATGGTATGCGCGCCTAGTAACGCAGCTACCGACCATCTGGCCAAATGCCTTTCTGCAAAGGGTCTTCGTGTAGTTCGCATCGGTAACCTGGCCAAGGTTGAATCGGATAACACATCGCTCACCCTGGATGTTCTTCTGCAGCAGGAGAAGGATTTCAAGCAAATAAAGGAGTTGAAACGAAGAGCGCTCGACTTGCGCAAGATGGGAGGGAAGTACAAGCGCTCGTTCGGAAGAGAAGAAGCCGAGCAACGTAAATTGATTTTTCAGGAGGCTCGGTCCATCAGTCGTGAGGCTCGTGAGTTGGAGTCGTACCTGGTTCAAAAAGTATTGGATGACGCACAGGTAATTGCATGCACGCTTATTGGCTCATCGTCGGAAGACTTGGCTGGCAGAAGATTCTCGACAGTGGTGATCGACGAAGCCGGACAAGGAATTGAGCCTGCTGTGTGGGTGCCTATTCTGAAAGCGGAACGCATAATTATGGCGGGTGATCCTTTCCAGCTACCACCAACCGTGAAGAGTCAGGAGGCGGCATCCAAGGGGCTTTCTATTACGCTGCTCGAAAAGAGTATCAAACGAATTGGACAAGCAGCTCTACTCAATGTGCAATACCGAATGCATGAGTCGATCATGGCTTTTTCGAATCGTAAATTCTATGGAAATGCTCTGCAGGCGCATACTTCTGTTGCAAACCGAATGCTCCATGAGTCGTTGCCGGTAGAGTTTATCGATACTGCCGGTTGTGGCTTCGAGGAGCAAGCGGGCGAAGAGGGGGAATCTCGATGCAATGCGGAAGAGGTGGGTATTTTGCGAAAGCACTTTGATCAGCTCAAAGAAGCGGTGGGTTCATCGTGGAACGCCGCTATCATATCGCCCTATCGTGCACAAGTGCAACTGCTGCAGCAGGAATTTGCTTCAACTGAAGGTGTTTCTGTGAATACCATCGACTCATTTCAAGGTCAAGAAAGAGATGTGGTCTATTTGAGTTTGGTTCGAAGCAACGATCAAGGCGACATCGGGTTTTTGCGCGATTATAGGCGTATGAATGTGGCCATGACTCGCGCCCGCATGAAACTGATAATTATTGGTGATAGCGCCACGTTGGGCAACGACCGTTTTTTTGCTGAGTTGCTCGAATATGTTGAGTCTATCGCAGGTTATCGAACCGCTTGGGAGTTCATGTATTGATCATTTCCTGGTAGCTCGTTTTTCAAGCATCGGTACAAATGAAAAATCACCATGATAGGTGCTATTGAATGTGCCGTCTTCCTGTTCTTGCACAACCATCATTTTTTGTACATCGCCCTCTCCAAATGGCATCACCAATATGCCGCCCGGTTTTAACTGCATGAGTAATGAGTCGGGGAGTTTTGGAACTGCACAGGTGAATAGGATACGGTCGAAGGGAGCAAAACCGGGTAGTCCTTTGAAGCCATCGCCATAACTGAGATAGGGTTTGTAGCCCATTTTTTCAAGCAACTTCTTGGAATTGTTATGCAGAGTGGGCTGACGTTCAATCGAATAAACTTTCGCGCCTAATTCACAAAGCACGGCGCACTGAAAGCCGCTGCCGGTGCCAATTTCCAACACCTTCATGCCCGGCTCTATCTGCAATAGACTCGATTGTAAACCTACCGTATATGGGTGTGAAATGGTTTGATCTTCACCTATCTGAAATGCTTTGTTGATGTAGGCAAACTCGAGAAATGCGCTGCTTAGAAAGTAGTGACGAGGTACAGCAAACATGGCATCGAGCACGCGTCGATCGGTGATGCCCATACTACTTAATTCTTCTATCAGCTTCTTTCTAAGGCCCTTATGTTTATGTGAATCTTCCAGCATAGTCGAGGCTAAAACTAGGGTCAGGTTTCATTCGCCATGCAGTGTTGAAAATTAAAAATCAACGGCCGATTGTAAACAGGTGGATTGCGAATTTTTGTGTCATGGCCGATAAGCTGAAAATTGGAGTATTGGGTGCAGGGCATTTGGGTAAAATCCACATGAAGTGCATTCTGGAATTGCCTGATGTATATGATTTCGTGGGTTTTTTTGATCCGAATCAAGAGCAGGCCAAGCAAGTAGCTGAGCAATTTGGCACTATGGCATTTCACAATGCCAAGTCGTTGATTGAAGCGTGCGATGTAGTGGATATCGTGACTCCAACCGGAAATCACTTTGAAAGTGCTTCGATGGCCATACGCAGCCTAAAACATGTTTTCATTGAAAAGCCGGTTACCAATACGTCGGAAGAAGCCCGCACACTGATTAGTTTGGCTAAAGAAGCCGGAGTGAAGGTGCAGGTCGGGCATGTAGAGCGCTTCAATCCAGCGTTTGTGGCTGTTAAGGAACATCTCCATCAGCCTAAATTCATCGAGACCCACCGTCTTGCGCAATTCAATCCGAGAGGCACCGATGTGTCGGTTGTTCTCGATTTGATGATTCACGATATCGACATTATTCTTTCTGTTACAGGAGCCAATGCACGTCGCATTTCGGCCAGTGGAGTAGCTGTCTTGAGCGACACTCCCGACATAGCCAATGCGCGGATTGAGCTCGACAACGGCTGTGTGGCTAATCTCACAGCGAGCCGTATCTCCCTGAAGAACATGCGTAAATCGAGGTTTTTCCAAAAGGACGCCTACATATCGGTCGATTTTCTTCAGAAAGAAGCCGAAATCGTTCGCATGAAGGAGATCCAGGGTGAGCCTGATCCGTTCTCCGTTACCATCGAGTTGGGCGGTGGAAAGGGGCACAAGGAAATACTGTTTGATAAACCTACTATAGCCGAAGGAAACGCCATTCGCGACGAACTGGCTTCGTTGGCGCGCTGTATTCATACCAACGATTTCCCTGAGGTTTCGCTTCAAGACGGAACACGAGCGCTGGAAGTCGCCTTGCAGGTATTGGAGAAGATGGCTCAGCACGTTCTAATCCAGGATCCGGAGGTTCAGCCGCCAAAAGATTTTTAGTCTCTGAAGGGATAAGTTTTTAACAACTACAATTTTTCTCGCTTTGTGTTGTTATGGCTTCGGCACTTCGATGTGCCTGCCTTAATTTGCCAACTTTTTTAATGTCCTTGCAGAGTTTTATGCGGCTTGCCCGATGGTTGTACGTAGTTGTTTTTGCAGTAGCCTGCAACAGATTTGACGAAGATCCTATTCCGTCCTATCTGAAAACGGAGTCATTTTCACTATCCACTCAGCCACTTCAGGGTTCTTCAAGTTCTTCTATATCAGAATTGTGGTTTTATTCTGACGGCAATATTCTAGGGGTTGTTGATACGCCTGTTGCGTTGCCACTGCTCGAATCGGGTATGCATACCATTACCGTTTTCCCGGGTATTAAAAACAACGGAATGGGAACCAGTCGAATCAAATACCCCTTCTACACTTCCTTCGACACAACTCTTCAATTTGTACCGGGTGAAACCTACACAATTGAACCACGGTTTGCATACACGAGCTCAGCTATCATAGACGCAACTCGGAATTTTGAGGCGGGTAATACCTTTATTGAATCATCCAACAACAATGGTATTATTGAGCTTTTGAACGACCCACTGCTTGCCGCTTCGGGCGTGCGTTGCGCGCGAATGAAACTTCCCGCAGGTGCGTCGCTCATCAGCTACATCGACGAAGAGAACATCAGCCTCGAGGCCGGTGAGGTTGCCTTCCTGGAAATGGACTACAGCTGCAACAATACCTTCGTAGTGGGTGTCTACGTGATTACAGGAGGTAACTCTGTCAAAGTGCCGGTGCTCTATTTAACCCCCACGCAATCGACTGACGGAACTGTGCCCGACTACAATAAGATTTATATGGATTTGGGTATGATTGCCTCGCAGTATATAGCGGCGGATGATTTTCGATTGTACGTAGAATGCACGCGCGAAGAGGCCGCAGTGCCCACCATTTATATGGACGATATCAAAATTGTAAAGTAATCTTGAAATGAGTAACACGCGCCAGATAGCAAAGTATGTAGCCGCCGATTGGCTGGCTGCTGCTGCTGCTTGGACGATACTCTTTGTCTACCGCAAACTGTATTTGGAGCCCGTGAAGTTTGGCGACGATGTTCGACTCGAGTTCGATACGAATTTTTGGTTGGGTTTTGTAATCGTTCCCATGTTTTGGCTGCTGCTCTACGGAATGAGCGGTCACTACGCGCGCATATTTCGCAGGCATCGATTGAAAGAACTCGCGCAAGTTTCCATGGCTTCGTTGGTTGGAGTTCTCATCATTTTTTTCGTGCTCTTGCTCGATGATGAAATCAAGTACTACCAGCATTATTACAAGTCGTTTTTGGTGCTGTTGACATCACACTTCCTATTGACACTGCTCGAGCGATTGGTGCTTACCTCCCGAACTGTTACACGCGTTCATCGCGGTGAAATAGGTTTCAATACAATCATTGTAGGTGGGTATGACAATGCACTCAGTTTGTTTGAAGAGATTCGGGCAATGAGAAGTTCACCGGGATACAATTTTGTGGGCTTTGTGAGGGTGAATGGTCAAGACAACCTACTCGCGAAACATATACCGCTCCTTGGAAAATACTACGAGCTTCCTCGTTTGATAGAACTACACGACGTTGAAGAAATTATAATCGCCGTGGAAAGCGGTGATCACAAAGATCTGGAGAACATTCTGCATTTGCTCGAAGGCTGGGAAGTAAGCATCAGCATCATTCCCGATATGTTCGATATTTTGAGTGGTTCGGTTAAAATGAACAGTATTTATGGCGTACCCCTCATTCGGGTAAACCATGAAATAATGCCCGAATGGCAAAGGTCTGTAAAACGTTTCATCGACATAGCGGTATCTATTTTCGCATTTGTTTTTTTGCTGCCGTTTTTGTTGATGATTGCTTTGGCTATCAGGGTTTCTTCCAAGGGTCCTGTCCTGTATTCTCAGGAAAGAATTGGAAAACACGGCAAGCCATTCCAGATTTTTAAGTTCAGGACGATGGTTGCCAATGCCGAAGCCAACGGACCACAACTCAGTTCAACGTATGACAACCGCGTTACGCGCGTGGGTAGATTCTTGCGCAAAACGCGCCTCGATGAACTGCCTCAGTTCTACAACGTATTGAAAGGTGAAATGTCATTAGTGGGCCCACGTCCGGAACGCCGCCATTTTATCGACCTTATCATGCAACGCGCACCGCACTACAGCCACTTGCATCGAGTGCGCCCGGGTATTACCTCATGGGGACAAGTGAAATATGGTTACGCTGAAAATGTTGATCAAATGATTCAACGTCTCAAATACGATGTGCTGTACATCGAAAATATGTCGCTTGCAATGGACTTTAAAATCCTATTCTACACTGTTGCCATCGTGCTGAAGGGCAGTGGTAAATAGGTTTACAGCAATTGAGCGGCTTTCTGCATACGCTCCGATTGGTAAACATCCTGTGTATGAAACTCAACAACCGAACGCAATTCGCGGTGTAGTTTTTCCACTTCCATCGAACTTGTGGCGGGTCTTCTCAGATCCAATGCTTGGCCTGCCGTTATCCACTCAATGGCAAGAATGCTCCGTAGATTTTCCAACACACGGTAGCATTTAGTGGCAGAGTTCGCTCCCATACTTACGTGATCTTCTTGTCCGTTGCTACTGTCGATGCTGTCAATGCTCGCCGGAGTACACAGTTGCTTGTTTTGCGATACGATGCTCGCGGCCGTGTATTGCGGAATCATGTAGCCGCTGTTCAGTCCGGCATCGGGGGCGAGGTATGCCGGCAACCCGCGCTGACCACCAATCAACTTGTAGGTGCGTCGCTCGGAAATACTACCAACCTCGGCCAAGGCTATCGCCAGAAAATCGAGCACCAATGCGAGAGGCTGCCCATGAAAATTGCCTCCTGAAATTACCTGGTCCGATTCCATAAAGATGAGCGGATTATCTGTCACGGAATTGAGTTCCGTTTCGACCACCTGCTTCACGTGTGCATGAGCGTCATAGCTTGCGCCAAGCACCTGAGGTATGCATCGGAAACTATATGGATCCTGAACATGTTCCTTAGCCATGGAAGCAATCGCACTGCCTTCGAGCAAGCTTGTGATGCGCTGCGCCACATAGCGCTGGCCAGCATGCGGACGAATCGAATGGACCAACGGATGGAATGGATCAAGACGTGCATCGTATGCGTCAATGGACATGGCTGCAATGCCCAGTGAGCGCTCCATCAGTTCTTCACCTTTGGTTACGCACCATGTTGCATAGGCGCTCATGAATTGGGTGCCGTTAATAAGAGCAAGTCCTTCTTTGCTTCGAAGCTTAATCGGCGTCAAGCTGCATTGTTCAAATGCTTGCTTCGAGTGCATCTTCTGTTCATTGAAATACACTTCTCCATGGCCAATTAATGGAAGGCACAGGTGAGACAATGGCGCTAAATCACCACTTGCACCCAACGATCCCTGGGTATATACCACAGGAATTATGTTGTGGTTGTACATGCCGGCCAACA
>JBKCGW010000369.1:0-27060 GCA_046303175.1 Flavobacteriales bacterium | reverse complement strand
CATGGCCTATACTTTCTCCGATACGTTCTGGTTCTCTGCTGTTGAAGCGGAAGTGTATGCGATGTCTTCCTTGTTTACAGCTGTGGTATTCTGGGCAATTCTCAAGTGGGAATCCGAAGTAGACGAAGGTGGTGAACTCCGTTGGCTCGTGCTCATCGGTTACCTCATGGGACTTTCGATTGGTGTCCACTTATTGAACTTGCTGGCTATTCCCGCCATTTGCTTGGTTTACTATTTCAAGAAATACGAATACAGCTTGAAAGGCTTGATAGCCACCGGTGCTATTTCACTCTTCTTGCTGTTCCTCATCAATACAGGTGTTATCATTTGGTTCGTGCAGCTCGCAGGATTCTTCGAGCGAACATTTGTAAACTCCTTCGGAATGCCGTTCAACAGCGGAGCTATCTTCTACCTATTGCTCGTTGTAGCTCTCATTGCTGCCGGTCTCGTAGTAACTCACAAACGAAACATGGTGCTCACCAACACCTTGGTGCTCGGTATCACCATGGCCATTCTTGGCTATACAACCTTCGCAACGGTAATCATCCGTTCGAATGCTAACCCTCCGATGGATGAAAACAATCCGGAGAACTTGTTTGCTTTACTTTCTTACCTCAACCGCGAACAGTACGGCGATCGTCCGTTGGTTTTTGGACAATACTTCAACACGCCACAAGACCTGGAAGATCCATACCGCGATGGCGGTGATGTGTGGGTGAAGTCTTACAGCGTTCGTGAAAACAACACCAAGAATAAACTCGTGCTTTCCAGTCGCGACAAATTCAGCGCTGAGCAATACATCGATTCTCGCCCCGGCGAGCAACTGACCATGGTGGAGGAATACATCGAAAGCGGCGAGAAAAAAGGAAGTGTACCCAATTACGACAAAGACTTCTGCGGCTACTTCCCACGCATGCACTCGAACCAGGGCAACCACATCAAAGACTACAAAGAGTGGAGTGACTACCAAAACTGGAACACGGAAAAAGGCCAGGAAAAAGTGAAGAATGCTGAGCAAGCAATCGACCAATCGGAGGCAGCGCTCAACTACTATGCACAGGCCAACAAAATGCCTCGCGGTTTCGAAGACCAGGATCCACGTGCATTGCTGAAAAGCCTCGATCGCATGCGCGAAAAAATGATTCCATCTGCAGCTGAAGACTTCCGCTTCTTCACTAGCTATCAAGTTGGACACATGTACTGGCGTTACTTCATGTGGAATTTCTCGGGCCGCCAAAACGACCGTCAAGGACACGGTGAATTCACCGAAGGAAACTGGATGTCGGGAGTCAACCTCATCGACGAAGAACGTGTAGGCAACCGCGAGAAAATTTCCGACATGGAAAAAAGTAATCGCGCCTACAACGTTTATTTCATGCTACCGCTCATACTGGGTTTAATTGGTTTGGTGTTCCAGATGATTCGCAGCCAGAAAGATTTTTGGGTGGTAGGACTGCTCTTCATCCTCACCGGTTTTGCCATTATCGTTTACCTGAACCAAACACCCCAGCAGCCGCGTGAACGTGACTATGCATTTGCCGGTTCGTTTTATGCATTTGCTATCTGGATTGGCCTTGCGGTGTACGCATTGTATTTCGCTGCCACGCAATGGACTTTCCAAAACGTTACTAAAGTCGCTTCCATGACCATCGGTGGTTCAGTAATCATCCTATTCGCTGAGCGCCTTGCAACAGGCAGCAACGGCTTCGGATATTCATTGATGTATATGAGTATTGTAGCAACTGCCATGCTCGCACTCATGATGCTTCTCGGCAAAGTAATTAAAGGAGAAACTTCGAGCAAGGCATTGGCAGCACTGCTCATTTGCCTGGTCACACCTGCTCTCATGGCCTATCAAAACTGGGACGACCACTCACGTGCCAACCGCAAAACCGGTTTGGCGATGGCCATCAACTACCTGCAATCGCTACAACCGAATGCCATCATTTTCACCAACGGCGACAACGACACATTCCCGCTCTGGTATGCGCAGGAAGTAGAAGGCATACGCACCGATGTGCGCGTAGTAAACCTCTCGCTCCTCAATACCGACTGGTACATCGACCAGATGAAGCGACAGGCGTATGACGGAATGCCGGTACCATTCAAAATGCCTGAGCAGAAATACCGTCAGGGAACTCGCGATGTAATGTTCGTAGACCCCAACCGTGAAACCAAAGGATTTATGCCGATTGCGGATGCGATGGTTGTGGCACTCGACGACAGCAAAACAATCGACAACGGTCGCAACAAAATAGCCTACTTGCCTACCTACAAGTTCAGCATGAAGGTGGATAGCTCGATAGCCGAATCGTATCGCCCATACCTCAATGATGGCGACACCCTCGTTACCGACATCCAATTCAGCCTGGTAGATGGTGGTGGACGCCCTCGCTCGTACATTACGAAAGCGAATCTCGCCGTACTCGATTTGCTCAACAACATGGACTGGAATCGCCCTGTTTACTTCGCAGTAACAACGGGAGGAGATGCCTACATGGGTCTCGAGCAATACTTCCAATTGGAAGGTTTGGCTTATCGTCTCACGCCTATCAAGCACAAGAAGAACCCGAACCCAAACATCGACGGCGGAGTATCGTCGGCACTCATGTATGACAACATGATGAACAAATTCCAGTGGGGCAACATGGATAAGATGCCTATCTACATGGATGAAAACAACCGCCGCATGACTACCAACTTGCGTCTTCAGTTTGGTCACTTGGCAGAGCAACTGATCGAAGAAGGTGACCTGGAAAAAGCTCGTGAGGTTATTCAGCGGTCACTCGATGTAATGCCGGAGTACAACGTGCCATACGAACAACCACAAATCATGTGGCAACTCGTAGACCTCATGTACGAAGCTGATTACGATGAAAAAGCATTGGAGCTCAGCAAGCGAATGATTGAGATCAACAACCAGGAGATTGATTTCTATCACAGCTTAGATGAGAAGCATCAAAAGCTCATCGAGAAAGACATCACCATGCGTGTTCAAATCAATGATCGCCTCAGCACCCTTGGGGTAACCAATGCACCGGATAATGCGGAATTCAAGGCGATCGATGAAGTCGTTAAGACGCAATTGGAAGAATTCCAGTTACCCTCTTATCAAGAGTATCTTGAGCAAGAGAAAAAGATGGAAGAAATGAAGCGCAAGCAAGACTCGCTCATCAAAGCCAACAATGCAACTCGCACTACTTCAGTTTCATTGGAAGGCCCCAATGGTATTGTAAAAAAATAAAGACCCACTAGTTAAAACGCGCGGAAATCATCGGTTTCCGTGCGTTTTTCTTTCATAGGGTTCCTACCACTATCTTCGGCCCCGTAAAAAATTACAACACATGCTCGACGCATTCATTGAAGTATTTACCACGTTTGGTGGAATTTTCAGCCTCTTTACATTGGTTGTTTTGGAAATCGTGTTGGGGATAGACAACATCATTTTCATTGCCATCATTTGCGGCTACATTCCCAATAAAAAGGACCAGCAAAGAGCGCGCTTCTTCGGTTTGATGCTGGCACTTGCCGTGCGTATACTGCTGCTTTCAACCATCAACTTCATAACGAAAATGGTGGACCCGTTCTTCCACCTGGGCCACATTCCAATCACAGGACGAGGCATTATTTTGTTTGGAGGAGGTGCTTTCTTGATTGTAAAAACTATCACCGAGATTTATCACAAATTCAAGATTGCCGATAAAGAGGAAACCGCAAAATCGCGTCAGCTCACTTGGACGCAAGCGATACTTCAAATCACGCTCATCGACATCGTATTTTCATTTGACTCAATCATCACTGCGGTAGGTGTAACGGCAGACAACCCCAACGCAGCCCTGGCCCTGGCTACTATGATAATGGCCGTAGTCATTGCCATGATAGCCATGCTGATGTTTGCCCCTTATGTGAGTGACTTCATTGAGAAATACCCAACCATCAAGATGCTTGCACTCGCATTCTTGGTTGTAATTGGATTGATTCTCGTATTGGAAGCCTTGGAAGATGCGCATGTATTGCATTTGCCTGAAGGCGTAAACATCAAAACCTACGGGTACGCAGCACTCTTCTTCTCAGTGATTGTTGAGTCACTGAACATTCGCTTGAAGAATGTGAAAGAGAGAAAAGGAAACTAATTCGCATTCATTTTCATGAAATAAAAAAGCCACCTGTTGGGGTGGCTTTTTAATTGTTTTCAGTTTAAGGAATCAATCCACGTTATCGTGGAGGAAAGGGTTCTCACGGAGTTCTACCTTGCGCTGACCGGCTTCATCCACCGACTCATTCAGCGCGTAGCGCGATATATTACTGTCAGAGCTGTGTGCTGCGCTCTCGAGCGATATCTTCTTGCGGGCATAAGCAGGCTCGTTTTCCAGCTCGCTCAATCCGTTTGGCGTCTTCAACTTGATAGTGAACTCACGAATGCGCATTTCACGCTCCTTGTTACGAGCCAACATATCCTCGCGTTTTGGACGATCAGTAACCACCGATTCTTCTTTGTGCACGAGTGTAACATCTTCTGCCACTACGGTAGACTTCGCAGCAATTTCACTGATGCTGCTGCCAAGTTCCATCTGCACAGGTTCGTCAAGTGGCAACTCTTCCTCACGCATTTTCAATGAGGACAAGAATGGAACCTCTTCGATATCTGTTGCTTTCTCGTCAATCTTATTCACTACGTCGAATTCGATTTCTACAGGAGCTTCAACCTGCTTCAAGAATGGTTCAGTTGGCAGTTCTTCGACAACTTCAGTCACTTCGTTTACAACAGGAACCGGAACATCGTTAACAGGCTTCTCAACCTTGGCCACAACTTCCTTCGCACCTTCAGCCTCCAACAAAAACTTCTTTGGCTCAGCTGCGTGATCATTCCAGCTATCAACACCGCTATTGCCCGCGAATCCTGTAGCAATTACAGTAACGCACACTTCGTCGCCGAGTGACACATCCTGTCCGTAACCCCAGATTACTTCGGCCGACATACCTGCTTGTTCCTGGATATAATCCGTGATTTCGCTGATCTCATCCATCAACAACTCGTCGCTGCCGTGGGTGATATTCAACAATACGAAGTTCGCACCGGTGATGTCACGGTCGTTGAGCAATGGCGACTCGAGCGCCGACTCAACGGCTTTTCTCGCGCGACCTTCACCACTTGCACGGCCTGAGCCCATAATAGCCTTGCCACTATCTTTCATTACTGTCTTCACATCGTTCATATCGACGTTAACAGTGCCAATCAACGTAATTACTTCAGCGATTCCTTTTGCTGCAGTGCAAAGAACTTCATCGGCGTGACCGAAGGCAGCCTTCAGAGTGAGGTTGCCATAGAGCTCGCGTAATTTATCGTTGTTGATTTCCAGCAGTGTATCCACATTTGCCTTCATCTCCGACAATCCTAGTTCTGCTTGGCTTGAGCGCTTCTTGCCTTCAAACATGAATGGCACCGTAACGATACCTACTGTGAGAATGCCCATGTCGCGCGCAACCTTTGCAATTACAGGAGCAGCACCTGTTCCTGTACCTCCACCCATTCCGGCAGTGATGAACACCATCGTTGTGTTGTCGCTGAGTAGTGCTTTGATTTCATCAAGACTCTCGATGGCGGCATTGCGACCTACTTCAGGAATAGATCCGGCTCCACGACCTTCGGTAAGTGTGCTGCCCAACTGAATTTTCAGCGGAACAGGACTCTTATCAAGTGCTTGTGCGTCGGTATTGCAAACAATGAAATCGACACCTTTGATTCCTTGTTCGTACATGTAGTTGACAGCGTTGCTGCCACCGCCTCCCACCCCAATCACCTTGATGATCGAAGATGTGTTGGTAGGCAAATCGAATTTGAATGAGTTTTCCATGTTGGTTGATATGGGTTTGGCTCTCGTTATCAGCACCTTTAGGCAAATGCCGCAAACGGTAATTTGATTGGCCTAATAAAGAGCAACAATTAAGGCGTATGCAAACTGACTTTTCAAAAAAGTCAACCGCAGGATGTTAGTAAAAGACCCGTGATTTTTATTCCACAATCCTTGATTTGATTCGTGATTTTTCGTTTGCGCTTTCGGTTTACCGACGCTTTTGCGTATTTTCGTGCGGTCTAAATTCTTGAGTTCCCCTCACAGCCATGCAAGAGACTATCAACGATAAGCTGAATCTTCAGCCCTACAATAGCAATCGTCCACACCTCATTATTCCCGAATACGGGAGGAATATCCAGCGCATGGTGGAATATGCGCTCACATTGGATTCACGTGAGGAACGAAACAAGTGCGTGCGTGCAATTCTGAGTGTAATGGGTCAGCTGTTCCCGCACCTGCGCGATATCGAAGACTTCAATCACAAACTTTGGGACCACCTTCACATCATGTCGGGTTTTCGTCTCGATGTGGACAGCCCTTACCCGAAGCCCGACAAAGAACACCTGCAAAGCAAGCCGGAACCTATGCCATACCCCAACAACCAGATACGTTTTGGGCATTATGGTCATTATGTTGAATCCATGATTCGCAAATGCGCAGCTCTTCCGGAAGGTGAAGAGAAAAATGCCTTCGCGCTTTCTATTGCGAATCTCATGAAATACAATGCGACCAACTGGAATCGCAACATCGTTCACGACGATGTAATTCTCAAAGACCTCGACATGCTCTCCAAAGGAAGCATTCGCTTAGAAAATGTTACTCAGTTGCAAACAGTTAAACCACTGACAGCAGGTGGTTTCAAAGAATACGAAACAGAGCGATTCGGAAAAAAGAATAAACACAAGTTCAACAAGAACAACAACAAGAAGAAGAAATTCCGTCCGCGTTAATTGATATTTCTCAGCTTTGGCATTGACTTTCTCGTGACAATCTCTTGCTGAATCGGGGAAATATTTGCAGCAAAGTACCATGCTGTGAACGATCTGAGAGTTGTAGCACTTACCCACAAGAACTTCCCCCTAGAGACCATCGGCAAATTCCATTTTGCCGACGACACGCGAATGGAGACTCTTTCAAGAGTGAGGGAAACCATCGCAATGGGTGAAATTATGTACCTCTCTACATGCAATCGCGTAGAGTTCATCTTTACATTACCTCATTATGTGTGTCCCGGTGTCACAGCCCAAATGCTCAAAGCAACGGGCGTGGAACTCTCGGAAGAAGAATTGCGCACCATTGCCGCGAAAGCGGAACGCCACAACGGCGTTGAAGCCGCTGAGCATCTGCTTCACGTAGCATCCAGTCTCGATTCAGCCATCATCGGCGAACGTGAAATCATTACTCAAATGCGCAAAGCATATGAAGAATGTACCGCGATGGGGTTAACCGGAGATGATTTGCGCCTACTCATTCGTCAGTGCATTCAGACAGCAAAAGAAGTTTTCACCCATACCGACTTGGCTAAAAAACCGGTCAGTGTGGTTTCACTGGCTTGGGAACAATTTCGCAAGCAACAATTCAATACCGAATCTCGCATTTTGCTCATTGGAGCAGGACAGATCATCCGCAACTTTTCGAAGTTTCTTTTCGAGAACGATTTTAAGAACCTGACGTTTGCCAACCGCACCTACGCCAATGCAAGTGTGCTGTCCGAAACCTTCGGAGGCAAAGCCCTTGCGCTCGATGAATTGCAAGCATACACCGAGGGATTCGATGCACTTATAACCTGCACTGGCTCACCCGATGTTATTGTCGACTCCAACCTCTTTGCACACCTAGCGCAAGGAGAAACGGAAATAAAAACCGTTATTGATTTGGCATTGCCTGCTGATGTGGCTTCTGAAGTAATGAACGCATCGAATGTTCGCTATTTCGGAATGGAACAAATCAAACAATGGGCAGCCGAGAACATGCAGTTTCGCGAGCACGCCATTGCCGATTGCATGCCAATCATTCAAAGCGGATTGCGCGAATTCGAGAAAGTACACAAGGAACGTCAAATTGAAAAAGCCATGGTTTCAATTCCGGAAACCATCAAAGAAATTCGCAATACAGCGTTGGGATCTGTGTTTGCAAAAGACCTCGAAACACTTGACGACCACTCACGCGAAGTACTCGAGAAAATTGTCAGCTACATAGAGAAAAAATACATCTCCATTCCAATGAAAATGGCCAAGGACGTATTGCTCGACGAAGTGAAAAAGAACTGAGCTACGCCCTACTTTCGCACAAACTTTTCCGTTTGAAAAATCCCGTTATCATTGGCTCCCGCGGGAGCGATTTGGCTCTTTGGCAGGCACACTTCGTGCAGCAACAACTCCTCGCTATCGGAGTTGAATCAACGATCGAAATAATCAAAACAAAAGGAGATGCTATTCAGCACCTGAGCTTCGACAAAATCGAAGGCAAGGGATTTTTCACCAAAGAAATTGAAGAAGCATTGCTAGCAGGCAGTATCGACTTGGCCGTGCATTCCCACAAGGACCTAGAGACACAATCGCCTGAAGGCTTAACGGTCGCTGCGGTTAGCCACCGTGCCGACCCACGCGAACTACTTCTGATTCACCCCGATGCTGCGGTTAGCAATTCACCGTGGCAACTGAAAGAACAAGCCCGAGTGGGAACTTCCAGTGCCCGACGTAAAGCACAATTACTGCATGCCCGACCCGATGCGGTGCCGGTCGACATCCGAGGAAATGTACCCACACGGGTGAATAAGCTTCGCAACGGACAATTCGACGCTATCCTTCTCGCTAAAGCTGGTGTCGATCGCCTGCAACTCGACCTGTCTGATTTGGTGGTGCTACCCATCGAAGTAAATCAACTCGTACCTGCTCCTGCACAAGGAGTACTGGCTTTTCAAACAAGAAGCACCGACACAGAACTTATCGAGCTGCTGCAACAAATTAACGAGCCGCAAATTCAAAAGAACATTCGCATTGAACGCACCGTGCTCAATCGCTTGCAAGGTGGTTGTCAACTGCCATTGGGTGTACATGCGCAATATCATTCCAACCAATTTGATGTTTGGGTAGCTTACGCTCCGAGTTGGGATGGTAAACTCACGCAGTTCCACACAACAGGGACCGATGAATCGCAACTCGTTGATGAAATTTTGCAACGAATTCAATCGCATTGAAAAAACGAGTCTTCATATCGCGCAATGCAGCCGACTGTCAAGAGATTCAGGCTTATCTTCCGAAGGATATTGAAGTAATTACACAATCGCTGATTGAAACAACGGCGGTTCCATTCAACAAAGAAATTCCTTTAACCGATTGGATATTCTTTTCTTCTTCCAACGGCGCACGTCATTTCTTCGAGCAACATCCCATTATACACCACCAGCGCTTTGCCGCGATTGGAGAAGCCACCGCCAAAGCAGTTGAAGAATTTCATCAAGTTGATTTTGTGGGGAATTCGGCCGATATAACCGACTCTGCATATCGCTTCGCGGAAGCCTTAGGAACAGAGACCGTTCTGTTCCCCATCGCAGAGGATAGTTTAAAGCACATACAATCGGTGATTCCCGCTCATCAAGTGGTTGACTTACCTGTATACCGCACCTTCGAGAAATCGGAGGGTGTTGAAGCATGCGATGTCTATGTTTTTTCGAGCCCAAGCAATGTTCGCTCTTTTTTCAGAGGAAACCCGCATTCCACGACTGCTCAACAACCATGCATTGCATATGGAAAAGCCACAGAAGAAGAACTATCAAAACATGGGGTCGAAAACATCACCATTCCGGCTTCACTCGAAGCTCGCTCAATTGCCTACACAATAATTCAAGCATTACAAGGTTAAGAGGGGCGGCTTCTTATTTTTGAGCCAATGAACCCAATGCGCCATTTTTCATCTCGCTGTGCCATACTCCTTGCGGGCTGCCTTCTTTTTTTGAGCGGTCAGGAGGCATTCGCTCAGTCAACATCTACCGATCTAACGCCCAAGTACTCCAATGAATTCCTTAATATCGGAGTGGGAGCAAGAGCACTCGGCATGTCGATGGCGCAAGTGGCGTCCGTAAACGATGTTACAGCAGGCTATTGGAACCCCGCAGGTATCAATCACCTCGGTTCCAAATTGCAAGTAGCTGCCATGCATTCCGAGTACTTTGCGGGCATCGCTAAATACGATTACGCCTCCATAGGAAAGGCTATCGATTCTTCCAGCGCTGCGGCGTTCTCGATTATCCGTTTCGGAGTGGATGACATCCCCAACACGACCGAACTCATCGATGCCGGTGGAAACGTAGACTATGATCGAATTACCAAGTTTTCTGCAGTCGATTACGCTTTCATTTTCTCGTATGGCAGAAACGGATGGCCGGCCAAAAAATCGACTTCAGCCACACAGCAAACCATTATCGATCCGCTACAACCAAGCAACCATTTCCGATGGGGTGTGAACGCCAAAATCATTTACCGACACATTGGTGATTTTGCAAGCGCCTGGGGATTCGGCATTGACGCCGGTGCACAATACGATCGCAACAACTGGCATTTCGGTGCTGTAGCTAAAGACATTACTTCTACGTTCAACGCATGGTCCTATTCACTGAGTGATCGAACCAAGGAAGTATTTGCAAGTACCGGAAACGAAATTCCGCAAAATGGATTGGAAGTTACCTTGCCTCGTTTGGTGATTGGTGCAGGCAGAAGTTTCGACTTTAAAAAAATCACGCTGTTGGCTGAAGCAAACGCAACCTTCACCACCGATGGCAAGCGCAATACGCTCATCAGCGCGAACCCTGTAAGCATCGACCCCAACTTGGGACTTGAAGCCATCTACAATAAGATTATTTTCATTCGTGCAGGGGTTGGTAATATTCAGCGCGTGAGTGATTTCGATCAAAGCACCTATCTCACACTCCAACCCAACCTCGGACTGGGTCTTAAAATCAGAAATCTCCAAATCGATTATGCGCTTTCCGATATCGGAAATGTTAGCGACGTTCTGTACAGCAACGTGTTCTCTCTTCGTGTAGATATTACCGGCAAAAAAAAGTAATCAGCCTCGATTGAACTGCACACGCAACGCGGTGTAGAATACCAGAGCGAAACACAACACGCCCAACAGCAAATGCAAGGGCTGCATCGGTGCCGGCATTTCCAAATAAGCGAGCACAATTCCTACTAGTAACTCCAGCAACAACACCAGCATGGCCCAGTTGTACTGAACTACCCGTATCGAATCTTTCAGCTTGAAATAAATCCAACCTGCCAACAGTAGAATGAGGATTGAAGAACTTCGGTGAACGTAAAAAACAGAAGGCATCAAGTCAATCCATGTGCTGCGATCCTGCGTTGCCTTCGCAATCACATCGACCTCTTCGCGCACTTGAGTACCGAGTAAAATCTGAACGAACAACAGCACAACCAACGACCAAATAGATATTCTGAAAATGCGCTTGGTGTGAAAAACCTCTTCTTCCTTGCTCAATCGAAAAACAAGAATCGATAATAGAGCAACCAACGCAATACTACCGACCATATGATAGGTAATAGAGTTCTCTACCAGATTTCCATCCACCACCAACTTCCCGAGCCAAGCCTCAAAACCAACCATCACATCGGTTAAAAACGCAAGTAGAAATACTACCCAGTTTTTCTCACGAATGAGCAACAGCAAACTGAAAAGTGAGAGCAGAAAAACAGGTATGCCGTATACAACCGTTGCCAATCGATTGATGTATTCAACCCACGTATGGAGCACATTGAATATCGCGTAGTCGTGCTTGGGATATTTATGCCAATCGACATGCTGGAAATTCTCCGAAGTGGTAAACGATGCATTCGCAACCCACAACGTATCGTGCCTTACGATCATCTGTCCTTCTTCGTAGGTATGCCCTGACTTAAAAAACAACACCTCCTCATCGGTTGGCGGAACGAGATAACCAAAGCACTTGGGCCAGTCGGGACAGCCCATGCCGCTACCCGTCATACGCACAACGCTTCCTGCCACAATCACAACGAATGTGAGCACAAGCGATACCTGTGCAAGCCTTAGGACGATTTTGCGTGTCTGCATGGTTATACCGCAGCCCCGGTAGTGGCGGTTGTGTTTTGTAATCCGTGATAATGCAACACCTCAACGGTCTTCACATGGTACTTGCCATCGGCAATTGCGTGAATGCAGGTTATGAGCTTATTCTCATCAACCATTGTTGGATCAAATTCTACCTTCACCATGTTCTCCGGACTATTCTCCGTGAATTCCAATTCAGTGGTTACAACACCGGGAATTGCTCTTAACTCTTGCTGGATTTTCCCACCACATCCATCGGCGCACATCATTCCTTCAATCGACATCTTAGCCACCGTCTTAATTACCTCCGAATCGAGATCACGATGGGTTATAACCGTATCCGCCTTGGGAGGTGCTGCGACTTCACCGCAGGCTACAAACAGAAAGCTCGTCAATAGAGCAAAAGCAAACTTTTTCATGGTATCAAATATTCTCGACAAATGTAATGGGGCCATTTGCTCCGCACATCGGTAACTTTGCAGCCCATGCAAACGCCCGTTTCGCGTCCACTCCATCTTATTGCTATAGCCGCGCTAGCCCTTACCTGGGGCAGTTCATTTATTCTTATGAAAAACGCAATGCGCGATGAAATGGGGAAGCCTGTGCTTGCGCCTGAGCAAGTAGCGGCGCTTCGCATGGGTATCGCATCGCTTTTGCTATTGCCTGTATCGATTCGTGCTTTCCGAAAAATAAAAGTTAGCGAGTGGAAGTACCTGGCCGTGGTGGGGCTCATGGGAAGCGGCATTCCGGCCGTGCTCTTCACCACCGCACAGCAGCATCTCGATAGCAGCCTGGCAGGAATACTCAACACGCTCACTCCCCTCTTCACCCTGCTCATTGGTGTTACTTTCTTTCGAAAAGAATTCAAGTGGATGCAGCTGCTAGGCATCTTGATAGGTTTAACCGGCGCCATAAGCCTCATCGTTCTCAACCAATCGGGCAGTTCAGCCAACCCACTCTTTGCAGCGCTCATTATCCTTGCAACCCTGCTGTATGGCATTAGCGTGAATACCATTTCGGCTAAAATTCCGCACATACATCCACTACACATTACCGCCTTGTCGCTGCTGATGGCCGGCATTCCCTGGACAATTTACCTGGCACAAACCAACTTCACCGATATTGTGTCTTACCACCACCATGGCTGGACTTCGGTCGGATATGTAGCCGTGCTAGCCATTTTTGGTACCTGCATGGCCAACATGCTCTACTTCTGGCTTACTCAACAAACTTCACCCCTGTTCGCCTCCTCCGTAACCTACCTAATGCCCATGGTAGCTGTGGGTTGGGGCATTGACGATGGGGAATCACTTACCGCCATCCACCTCCTGTGCGGTCTTGTAATCCTCGCCGGCGTATGGCTCGTGAACAAAAAATGAGCTTTTTAGCCATTTTCCGTCACAATCGTTTGGTGAGTTGCGCTTTCGCTTCCTATATTTGCAGCCCTCTAAAAAAAATTTAGAGATAAATCATTAAAAATCAATACCATGTACGCTATCGTAGAAATAGCAGGGCATCAGTACAAAGTACAAAAAGATCAACAGATCTTCGTAAACCGTCTTCAAAGCGAAGAAGGTACGAAGGTATCGTTCGACAAGGTTCTCCTAGTCGACAATGCCGGTAAGATCACCGTTGGCGCCCCCGCTGTAGAAGGTATGAAGGTGACCGCTCGCGTAGAGAAACACCTCAAAGGAGACAAAATAATCGTGTTCAAAAAGAAGCGCCGCAAGGGCTACCAGAAGAAAAATGGTTTCCGCGCGTATTTGACTTCTATCAAAATTGAATCAATCGGTTAATCCCAATTTAGAATCCTATAACACCCCAATACAATGGCACACAAAAAAGGTGAAGGTAAAGTAAAAAACGGTCGTGAGTCGGAAAGCAAGCGACTCGGAGTTAAACTGTATGGTGGTCAAACATGCATCGCAGGCAACATCCTCGTTCGTCAGCGCGGCACACGCCACAACGCAGGTCTCAACGTAGGTATCGGTAAAGACCACACGCTCTTCGCGTTGGTACCGGGTACTGTTGAATTCCGCAAAAGAAAAGACAACAAATCGTACGTTTCGGTTATTCCTGCATAAGGCGCAGCCGGGCTTCTGATATTCAAACTCCCGCTCTCACCTAGCCGAGGTCGGGAGTTTTTTATTTTTATTCGATAAAACTCATTGCATGCTCCTCGTTCAACAACTTCGCGAAAACCGCGATCGCATCATCGCCGGCCTCGGCAAACGAAATAAAGACTTCACCCAAGCAATCGACGAGATTATTCGTCTCGATGAAGTGCGTCGCAAAACACAACACGACCTCGACAACAACTTGGCTGAAGCCAACAAGCTGTCGAAAGAAATTGGCGACCTATTCAAAAGCGGTAAGAAGGACGAGGCTGAAGCCGCAAAGCCGCGCGTTGCTGCATTGAAAGAAGTTGCCAAGGAACTGGAGCAAACCCTGCAACAAACCGAGGAAGCACAGAAGCAACTCCTCTACACGATTCCCAACGTGCCAACCGAAATGGTTCCGGCCGGAAAGACAGCAGATGACAACGTTGAAGTGTACATCTGGGGCAGTCTTCCACAACTTGGCTCACAGAAAAAACCACACTGGGAACTCATTGAAGAATACGACCTCATCGACTTCGAACTCGGCACCAAAATAACCGGTGCAGGTTTCCCTGTATACAAAGGGGCAGGCGCTAAGTTGCAACGCGCACTCATCAACTTCTTCCTCGACGAAGCCACCAAGGCCGGCTACCGTGAGTTTCAACCACCACTTATGGTGAACGAAGCAAGCGGATACGGGACCGGACAATTACCCGATAAAGAGGGACAGATGTATCACGTGGGGGTTGATGACCTGTACCTCATTCCCACCGCCGAAGTTCCGTTGACCAATCTGTATCGCGATGTAATTCTCAAAGAAGATCAGTTGCCCGTTAAAATGACCGGTTACACCCCCTGCTTCCGACGCGAAGCAGGCAGCTGGGGCGCGCATGTGCGCGGTCTTAACCGCTTGCACCAGTTCGATAAAGTAGAAATTGTGCAGTTGGTTCACCCCGATCAGTCCTACCGCATCCTCGATGAAATGGTGGATCACGTTAAAGGAATTCTGCAAAAACTCGAACTCCATTTCCGCGTCATTCGTTTGTGCGGAGGTGATATGGGATTCACTTCGGCCCTTACCTATGATTTCGAGGCATGGAGTGGTGCTCAGGAACGTTGGCTCGAAGTAAGCTCTACTTCTAACTTCGAAACATTCCAGGCAAATCGCCTTAAATGCCGATTCAAAAACAGCGACGGAAAAACACAACTGGTGCACACGCTCAATGGAAGCGCATTGGCTCTGCCTCGCATTGTGGCTTCCTTGCTGGAGAATAATCAAACACCGGAAGGTATTCGCATTCCTGCCGCACTGGTGCCGTACACCGGTTTCGACATGATTCGCAAATAAGCGTTACCGACACAGATTAAACATGATGCTTATGCACGAGCAATGCCTATGCTTGAGCAACGTCGAATGCATACGAGCGTGAATTTTTCATAATGCTCTCTCAGGTTGAGTGCATCGTGGGTTACCTTAGCTGCCATGCGCATTTCTGCATACATACAACTTTTCGCACTCGCACTTGCGTTCGCATGGATGCAGGCTTGCACTCCTCCGCGAAACTTTGACGATGAAATAAAGGCGGTCGACTCTCTGCACGTTCAAATGGATCAAGCTCTTGTGCTGTTGGATTCTGCAACGCTTCCTATTTCCGATTCCATCACGCGACAGTTGAAATACATCCAAACGAATTTCAAAGGCATCATGGAACAACCTGCAGCTGAAAGGCTCCTTCGATTTGGACAATTCCGAAACAAGGCAGCTACCCTCGAGCAGTGGAAGGATTCTCTTCACTTCCGAAAAGATCAACTCGAAAATGAGCTGTATGCATTTCGAAATGTCCTTGCAGACAAAGCAACACACGACCGAACAAACCGTGAAATCAGCGAGCTATACGCTGATTCCGTTTTAATGAATCTGATTGACAAACAACAGTACTGGCACACCAAAGTGAACGAGTGGATTCAGCAGCACGATAAAGTGCAACTTGAATGGCGATTGCTGAACGATACCATTACCACTTGGAGAGAATCCATACCTAAACGCCCCAACACATGAGAAAGCAATGGTTCTTCATAATCGCGCTCATGCTCATGGCATGGTCGGCCTCCGCTCAAGAAACAGATATGGAGCTCGCCGATTATTACTACAACCAGGGGATGTTTGAGCAAGCTAAGTTGTACTACGAGAAAATTTACAAGACCAACAAAACATCGAAGGTCTTCAACAACTACCTCAATACACTCATCGAACTTCGAGATCTTGAGGAGGCCGAAAAAATGGCCAAGAAAAAAATCAAGGAAGATTCCAAAGACGGTGTAGGATATGTGAAGCTCGGGGAAATCTATCTCAAATTCAACATGCCCGAAAAAGCTTCCGAGCAATTCGATGAAGCGGTGAAACGCGTTGAACCGACTCGATCCAACATACAACGCCTCGCCAACGAATTCGGGCTCATCAATGAATACGCATACGCATTGAAGGTGTATGAAAAAGGCCGGGAGCAATCGAAAGACGGCTACAACTTCACCTATGAAGTGGCCAACATGAAAGGCAATTTGGGCGACCATGCCGGAATGACGGAAGCCTTTCTTGATTTGGTAGGCGAAGAACCACACTATCTCCAAACCGTTCAAAATTCATTCAACCGTTTGTTGAATCTCGAGGAGAATAAAGAAAACATGGAGATGCTGAAAACCGCTTTGCTAAAGCGCGCTCAAAAGTTTCCGGATAAAACCATCTACGCCGAAATGCTGGCCTGGTTGTTCATGCAGAAAAAAGATTTTGCGTCTGCCTTGATACAGTCTATCGCACTCGACAAACGTCAAAACGAGAACGGAAGCCGTCTCATCAACCTGGCTCAATTGGCCTTAAACAATGGCGATTATGCAACGGCTCGCAGCGCCTATCAAGCAGTAATAGACAAGGGCCCGGCCTCTGACTACTACATCACCGCGCGTATTGAAAAACTTCAAGTATCGAAAGAAGAGCTCGCTCAAAATCCGAGCAGCGATTCATCTTTATACGCTTCGCTGGAAACAGATTATAAAGCGGCGCTCAACGAAATTGGACGCAGTCATGAAACCGCGATCCTGATGAAAGAGCTCGCACATGTTCAGGCGTTTCATCTTAAAAAGTCAACAGAAGCTGTCGCGCTTCTGCGCGAAGCCATCGCGCTACCGGGTATTTTCAATAAGACACAGGCACTCTGCAAATTGGAATTGGGAGATGTGCAAGTGTTCAACGGTGATGTGTGGGACGCCTCCTTATTGTTTTCTCAAGTCGAACTCGACTTCAAAGATGACATGCTCGGCAACGAGGCGAAATTTCGCAATGCACGAATTTCATACTACACCGGCGATTTCGAATGGGCACAAGGCCAATTGGATGCGTTGAAAGCATCCACCTCTAAATTGATTTCCAATGATGCAATCGACCTTTCGCTGCTCATCACCGACAATTTCAACATGGACACCACCACAGCACCCATGATGATGTTTGCTCGGGCCGATTTGCTGGCGTACCAAAACCGATACACGGAGTGCATCACTACGCTCGACTCCATATTGACAGAATACCCGGCACACACACTCACCGACGAAATCAAAATGCTCAAAGCCTCTATCTACATGAAGCAGGCTCAATTTGATTTAGCAAGAGATCTGTACCAAAATGTCGTGGACTTGCATTTTGCTGATATCACAGCTGATGATGCGTTGTTCAAACTCGCCATGCTCAATGAACAGGTTTACAAAGACTCGGCAAAAGCGATGACTCTTTTCGAAAAATTGATTACAGACTTCCCCGCGAGCTTATACGTTGTTGAGGCTCGCAAGCATTTCCGCGCACTGCGCGGTGATGAGTTGAATCAATGAAAATAGTTCGCTGCAACACCTTCCTGCAGAAGTTGTGAAGCTTGGTCGAACTCGAAATCCTCTAAAGCGTGTTGTATACTGAGCAGGCAGTTCTTTTGCTCCTCGCTGCGAGCTGATTCTATCGCTGCATCGATTACATCTTTGGCAGCTGCATCACTGCCGGCCAACATAGACGTTAGCTCCGATACGAATAAGCTCCAATCCGTTACATGTGTGGTCTCGACGGATTCACTCTTACTTTCCTTGGGAACGTGCTCGCGAATTTGTTGAACCAGTGTATCCGCCTTAACGGTTAGCAACTGCATCTGTGAAATTAAATCAACGCGAATCTTTGTATCACCGACCTCCTTTGCACTCTTCAACTGCACCGATAATTTACGTGACAACTCAAACACTTCCATCGCGCCTACATTGCCACTCACTCCGGCCATAGTGTGCAGGTATTCTGCCAGCCCGGAGATATCCGAACTCATAACCATCGTTCGGATTTCAGTAGAGACATTCAAATACTTACTTGCATACTTCAATAGCAGGCGATGATACGATTGCGTCTTAGACCCCGATCGCTTCAATCCTTCCTCGTATGCAATACCCGAAATGCGAATTTGACTATCTGCCTTAACGGCTTTTGTTGTTGCGATTCCCTGTATGTCCTCGCCTCGAATAAAACGAACCAATGCCCTGTACAAAATATCCGGATCGATTGGCTTGGTTATGTGATCGTTCATGCCGGCCGCAATACTCTTCTCGTACTCGCCTTTTACAGCATGCGCTGTCATAGCCAATATCGGCAGCTCCTTGGATGATTTTTGCTTTCGAATTTCACGCGTGGCAGTTAAACCATCCATTTCTGGCATCTGAATATCCATCAACACCAAATCATACACTTGGTTGGTCGCCATCTCCACTGCCATCATGCCGTTGGTTGCGCAATCCACCTTAGCCCCCACATCTTGCAACAACTCAGTAGCCAAGTCCATATTGATTTCGTTATCCTCCACCAACAACAAGTGCACACCTTGCAAATGCTCTCGGTACAGGCTCATGAAATCCACTTCCTGGATGCTTTTTTTGATTCGCTTATGTTCCTGTCGAAGCACCTCGGCAATCGTATCATTCAACGTAGAAATTCCGATCGGTTTGATGAGTAAGCCGTCTACTAAGTTTTTATTCAACGCATCTTTAACAGCTTCGGCACCGTGCGATGTAACCATCACCACCGAAGGAATTCTGCCTGAGCCTTCGTCTTTAATTTCTTTTACCAACTCCAATCCTGTCATGCCGGGCATCTTCCAATCCACTACGAGCAGAGATATCTCCTCGTCGCGTGCAATGGCTTCATCCCATAGTCTTTTTGCATCCGGCGCGTTCTCGGCAACCAACACTTTGAAGCCCAGCGAGCCCAACATCTCGGTCAATACCATACGGGCACTTTCCGAATCATCGGCCAACAAAGCCGTCAATCCGTAGTCAGGTAACGACGCTGTTTCTTCAGGTGCCTCTGCGTGCGAAAAAAAGGCGTTGAACGTAAACTCAGAACCAACACCGGCTTCGCTCGTCGCATTCAACTCACCATCCATCATCTCCACAATGCGTCGGCAAATTGTTAAGCCCAATCCGGTGCCGCCATACTTGCGTGTCGTAGATAAATCTGCTTGCTGAAAAGGATTGAAGAGATTCTTTAATTGACTGTCCGTAATTCCAATACCGGAATCCTTAATGGTGAAGTTTACAATACATCCATAAGGAAGTGACTTCAGCAACTTCGCCATCACGCGTATTTCGCCGCGCTCTGTGAACTTCGCTGCGTTGTCGGTGAGATTCAACAGCACTTGACGTAAACGCAAACTATCACCGAGAACATAGCGTGGAATATTAACGTCTACGTACGTTACAAACTCAACCTCCGACTTATTCTGAAGCTTCACATTTACTGCATCGGCAACTTCTGAAACCACATCGGAAATAACCATCGTGGTATTTTCCAATGTGAGTTTGCCTGCTTCAATTTTCGAAAAATCCAGAATGTCGTCGATGATGCGCAAGAGATTCTTTGCCGAAACATCAATCTTTTTGTGATAATCGCTTTGCTTATCGTTGAGCGAAGTCTTGCCCATCAAATAGTTCATGCCAATAATGGCATTCATCGGTGTGCGAATCTCGTGCGACATATTCGCCAAAAACTCACTCTTTGATCGACTTGAACTCTCTGCCATTTCGCGCAGCACAACCATCTGCTGATAACGCTCGTTGGCAATAGCAGCGCTTTTATTGGCCCTATCTATTTTCCGACTCCCGTACCAGGAATAAAATGCAATCGCAAAAGGACTCAAATCGGCGATCCAACAGGCAGGCGTAGACAGATGCACTTGCCAAAGACCGAGCAAGGTTATTTCATTGAGCGCCCATTCTGCCTCGATATACGTAATCAAGGCAGCAATCAAACAACCCAACAAAAAACCGAGAGCGATGTGAATCTCCTTCTCGGTTTTAAATGCTTTGCGAACAAACGCACTGTCTTCGATAGCCATCAATCGCTACTCGATTAGACCTGCTTAATCATTTGCACGTTCATGAGCAGCTTCACCTCGTCCGACAATACGATGCTACCATCGTCCGTAGTGGCATTCCACTGCAAACCGAAATCAGCACGCAGAACCGAACCGCTCATTTCGAAACCCGCACGCATCAATCCCCATGGATCAACAACAAGCCCCTTATAAGCTACTTGAAGTGCTATCTGCTTCTTCACACCGCGAATCATGATCTCGCCATGTAACACAAAATCCTTGTCTCCAACCTTCTCCATCTTCGAAGAGGTGAAGCTGAGTTTGGGATACGTAACCGCATCAAAGAAATCATTGGTGCGTAAGTGTTCGTCGCGTTGGCTGTTGCGGGTGTTCACCGAGGCAACTTCCGCTTCGAAGCTTATCTCAGCGTCTGAAAAATCAGGCGAATCAGCATGCATAGTTCCTGTGCTGTTCTCGAAAGTTCCGGTCACGTTGGTGATCATCATATGGCGCACTTTGAAGGTTACTTCACTGTGAGCAGGGTCCATGACCCAAAGTTGTTTTGACATGTTTCGTGGTGGTTTTTAATGGAGTCACAAAGATGATGAAAATTGATGGTATTGCAGTGTAAAAACAAAAAACCCCGGAGTTTCCTCCGGGGTTAGATCAGTAAATCAACCGTTTCTTTTGATTGCGCATGATTAATAAAAAATGCGCAACACAGAACGAGATTCTAGCCACTGCACATTTCGCATGCATCCGGGTTGTCGAGTGAGCAAGAAATCGCCGCTTGGTTGCGGGCGATATCCTCAGCGCTCATCGCCGACGCAAGAGGCATTTCCATGGTTAGTTGTGCCGCCTGAGGTTCAACCATTGCCGGTTCTACTGCATATGCTGCTGCAGTAGCAACAGCCATGGTCGATTCAGCCTGAGCGGGGATAGTTTCTGTTTTGTATTTCTTATCAACTGTAAACTTGATAGCATCGGTAGCTGCCTTGGTGCGCAAGTAGTACATGCCGGTCTTCAAACCACGCTCCCATGCGTAGAAGTGCATCGATGAAAGTTTACCGAAGTTCGGATTCTCCATGAATACGTTCAACGACTGGCTTTGGCAGATGTAGGCACCACGATCAGCAGCCATTTCGATGATTGCCTTCTGAGACAATTCCCAGGCAGTCTTGTAGAGCGCCTTCAAGTTGTCAGGTATTTCATCGATGTTTTGTACAGAACCGTTCGCTGAAATCAATTTGTTTTTCAAATCTTCGTTCCACAAGCCCAAATTCACGAGGTCGCGAAGCAAATGCTTGTTTACAATGATGTATTCGCCTGCCAATACACGACGCGTGTAGATGTTGCTTGTATATGGCTCAAAGCACTCGTTGTTACCCAAAATCTGAGCTGTGCTTGCAGTTGGCATCGGAGCAAGCAACAATGAATTGCGCATACCGTGCTCTTTGATTTCCTCCTTCAACACATCCCACTCCCAGCGAGAAGTTGGAGCTACATCCCACATATCGAACTGGAGTATTCCCTGGCTTGCAGGTGAACCGGCAAACGTTTCGTATGCTCCTTCTGCTTTCGCCAAATCCTTCGATGCAGTCGCTGCAGCATAGTAAATGGTTTCGAAAACTTCCTTGTTCATCTGACGTGCCTCGGCGCCGTCGAATGGGTAACGCATCAAAATGAAAGCATCGGCCAACCCTTGCACACCAATACCAATCGGACGGTGACGCATGTTGCTCTTCTTCGTCTCAGGAACAGGATAGTAGTTGCCGTCGATAATCTTGTTCAGATTAACGGTCAATTGATACGCAACATCAAACAACTTGTGGTGATCGAACTTGCCGTCCTTTACAAACTTCGGCAACGCGATAGAACCGAGGTTACACACTGCGATTTCATCAGGAGCAGTGTACTCCATGATTTCTGTGCACAGGTTCGAACTCTTGATAGTTCCCAAGTTCTTTTGATTGCTCTTGCTGTTGGCTGCATCCTTATACAACATGTAAGGAGTGCCTGTTTCTATCTGCGACTCGAGTATCTTGAACCACAAGTCTTGCGCCTTGATGGTTTGACGTCCCTTTCCTTCTGTCTCATACTTGGTGTAAAGCGCTTCGAACTCCGGACCCCATGTGTCGGACAAGCCTGGACATTCATTAGGACACATCAATGTCCACTCACCATCTTCCTTCACACGCTTCATGAACAAATCCGGAATCCACAAGGCATAGAACAAGTCGCGTGCGCGAGCTTCTTCTTTACCGTGATTTTTCTTCAGGTCCAAAAAGTCATATACATCTGCATGCCATGGCTCCAAGTAAATGGCAAAAGAACCTTTGCGCTTTCCGCCGCCTTGGTCAACATAACGTGCTGTATCATTAAACACTTTCAACATGGGCACAATACCATTGCTAGTTCCATTGGTACCCTTGATATACGATCCCTTTGCACGCACATTGTGAATGCTCAAACCAATACCACCGGCGCTCTGTGAAATAAGCGCTGTTTGTTTCAACGTGTTGTATATACCTTCAATGCTATCGCTTTGCATCTGCAACAAGAAGCATGAGCTCATTTGTGGCTTTGGAGTACCTGCATTGAACAACGTAGGAGTGGCGTGTGTAAACCAACCCTCGCTGAGCATGTTGTAAGTCTTGATGGCCTCAGTAATATCTTCTTTGTGAATTCCCACAGCCACACGCATGAACAACTGCTGCGGACGCTCGGCAACTTTACCGTTGATCTTCAACAAGTATGATCGCTCAAGCGTTTTAAATCCGAAATAATCGAAATTGAAATCGCGATCGTAGATGATTGTGCTATCTAGGATTGGTGCGTTATCGATAATCACCTTGTACACGTCATCGGCAATCAACCCGGCGTTAGCTCCGGTTTTGGGGTCTACGTAGTAATACAAATCCGTCATTACCTGACTGAATGACTTCTTGGTATTCTTGTGGAGGTTGCTTACCGCAATGCGAGAAGCCAACAAAGCATAATCAGGGTGAGTAGCTGTGTTGGTAGCTGCAATTTCAGCAGCCAAATTGTCGAGCTCGCTGGTGGTTACTCCATCGTAAACGCCCTCTATCACCTTCATGGCAACTTTCACGGAGTCAACAATCGGATTCAAACCATAGCAAAGCTTGGCAACGCGCGCGGTAATCTTATCGAACTTAACCGTCTCCTTGTGACCGTCTCTCTTTACAACGAACATATAGTTAGTTTTTTTTGAATTGTGTTTAGTTGGGACTTTCCATGTAATACCCAAAAGGCTCCCTCCCTTTTAGGCACCTTCCTCCGGAAGGCGTGGTTAACCCCTCGGAAAACCCGAGGAAATCTCGCTTTTTGCACACTTGATGATTACTCATCAAGTTGCCTCCAAACGAGAGTGCAATAAAAGTGTTTAGGTATCGAACTCTCAAAAAAACAACAGGTGTTGTTTTTAAGAATCCCGGTGTAATTATTCACATCGATAAAATGTGAAAACTTATTTTGTCTGCTCCCTCTTTTTTTCTTAGGGAGCTGCTTATTCAATTAAAAATCTTCGTCCAATGAGAAGGTTTGCTTGTCCTTGTCTGCCATCACACCTGCCTTCTGATAATCGCCTACGCGCTTCTCGAAGAAGTTGGTCTTCCCCTGGAGCGAAATCATCTCCATGAAATCAAACGGGTTGGTCTTGTTGTAGACGCGCTCATTACCCAACTCGGCCAACAAACGATCGGCAACAAACTCAATGTACTGAGCCATAAGATCGCTGTTCATTCCAATCAGCTTAACAGGCAATGCGTCGATGATGAACTCCTTTTCGATTTCAACGGCGTTCATGATAATCTCCTTGATACGCTCCTTAGGAAGTTTATTGATGATGTGCTTGTTGTATAGCAAACAAGCAAAGTCGCAATGCAATCCCTCGTCGCGGCTAATCAATTCATTGGAGAAACTCAATCCGGGCATCAACCCGCGCTTCTTCAACCAGAAAATACTGCAGAAAGATCCACTGAAGAAGATTCCTTCTACTGCAGCGAAAGCGACAAGGCGTTCTGCAAACGTTCCGTTCTTAATCCAACGCAACGCCCAATCAGCCTTCTTGCGCACGCAATCCAAGGTGTCGATAGCCTTGAAGAGATAATTCTTATCCTTCGTGTCCTTTATATACGTGTCAATCAACAATGAGTAGGTCTCACTGTGGATGTTCTCCATCATGATCTGAAAACCATAGAAAAACTTGGCCTCTGTATACTGTACCTCGCGCACGAAGTTCTCAGCCAAGTTCTCATTCACAATACCGTCGCTCGCCGCAAAGAAGGCCAATACATGCTTGATGAAATGGCGCTCATCGTTATTCAACTTGGTATTCCAATCCACCAAGTCGGCCTCCAAGTCGATTTCTTCTGCAGTCCAGAAATTCGCCTGACTCTTCTTGTAGAAGTGCCAGATGTCATGATGAACAATGGGGAAAAGAACAAATCGATCCGGATTCTCCTTGAGAATCGGCTCGTCGGTATGAATGGTCATAGTTTCTTGCAATGCGATATCAGCCACTGATTCCATAATTGGGCAATTTGAGGTCGGTTAACGTTCTAAAAGGTAAAATATTCAGGTGTCATTCCTTAGGAAACTCAATCAGTTAGGCTGGTTGGATTTACTCCGAATCGACGTTGTCAAAGGTTACCCAAAATCCGTTCGAAGTCAAAAAGAAACAATTGACAACCGGGCATACTTTTTAACATGACAACCATCATGCATGAATATCAGCGCTTAACCTAAAAAAGCCTCACCGAAGCGACATGCTGTCAGTAACAAAGCGGTGGCACTATTTTTCGCTGCGCCACGGCCCGCAACGTACTAAATTTGCGTCCGTTCTTAAGAACAGGTTATACTATATATTATGATTGGAGCCATTAACAAAATCCTGAAAAAACTGGTCGGTGACAAAACCCAGCAGGATCTGAAAGATATCAATCCGGTTGTTGAGCAAATCAAGCAAATCGGTCAGTCCTTATCATCAGTCAGCACCGACGAGCTGCGCGAACGCACCGAAAAGCTGAAGCTGCAAATCAAAAACCGCATTGCCGCCGGAGAAGAGGAAATCGCCCAACTAAAAGTACAGGCAGAAGGACTTCCCGGTACGGAACTCGAGCAAAAAGAAGCCATCTATGCTCAAATCGACAAGCTCGAAAAAGAAATCAATCAGCAAATTGAAGAGGTTCTCACCGAAATTCTTCCCGAAACTTTCGCCATCGTGCGCGAAACCGCACGCCGCCTGAAAGAAAATCCTGAATTACGCCTGAAGGCCACGGAATTTGATCGTCAACTGGCTACCATCAACTCGAAAGATTACGTCAGTATCGAAGGCGATACAGCTATCTGGAAAAACAACTGGATGGCAGCGGGCAATCGCACCACCTGGGACATGGTGCACTACGACGTGCAGCTCATCGGCGGTATCGCCCTGCACCGTGGCAAAGTAGCTGAAATGGCTACGGGTGAAGGAAAAACGCTGGTGGCTACGCTGCCGGTATTCCTCAATGCTTTAGCCGGACGCGGTGTGCACGTGGTGACCGTTAACGATTACCTCGCCAAGCGCGACTCGGAATGGATGGGACCTCTTTATGAGTTCCATGGTTTATCCGTTGACTGCATCGACAGACACCAGCCCAACAGCCCGGCACGCAGAAACGCTTACCGTGCACATATTACATTCGGTACCAACAACGAATTTGGTTTTGATTACCTGCGCGATAACATGGCCACCGAGGCTGCACAACTGGTGCAACGCAAGCACCACTTCGCCATCGTCGATGAAGTAGATAGCGTTCTCATCGATGAAGCGCGAACGCCACTCATTATTTCAGGACCTACACCCAAAGGCGATGATCAGGAATTTGATGCACTGAAACCCAAAGTGCAACTCCTGATGAATGCGCAAAAGTCGGCCTCGACCGATTTCCTCACGCTTGCTAAAAAGAAACTAAGTCCGGAAGGCGGCTCTGCTTCTAAAGATGATCTCGCCGAAGGCTCACTCGCTCTATACCGCGCCTACCGCGGACTTCCCAACAACAAGGCGCTCATCAAATTCTTGAGCGAAGAGGGAATCAAAGCACACTTACTAAAAACAGAAGGTCAATACCTGCAAGACAATCAACGCGACATGCATAAGGTGGATGCGGAGTTGTTCTTCGTTATTGATGAGAAACACAACCAGGTAGAACTCACTGAAAAAGGAATTCAACTCATTTCCAAAAACATGGAAGATGAGCGCTTCTTCTTGCTTCCCGACATTGGTAGCGAAATCGCTGAGATCGAAAACAGCGGCAAATCCGATGAAGATAAACTGAAGGCGAAGGACGAACTCATGCGCGACTACAGCATCAAGAGCGAGCGTATTCACACCATCAACCAACTGCTGAAAGCATATGCACTCTTCGAGAAAGATGTGGATTATGTTCTCATGGACAACAAAGTAAAAATCGTTGATGAGCAGACTGGTCGTATCATGGAAGGCCGTCGTTATTCGGATGGATTGCACCAAGCGATTGAAGCAAAGGAGAACGTGCGCGTAGAAGCTGCTACTCAGACCTACGCCACCATCACCTTGCAGAATTACTTCCGCATGTACCACAAACTCGCCGG
>JBKCGW010000368.1:0-1415 GCA_046303175.1 Flavobacteriales bacterium | reverse complement strand
GAGCCTCGTCACATCGAAATACAGATTGCCGGTGACCAATACGGAAAGGCATGTCACCTCAGCGAGCGCGACTGCTCTATTCAGCGTCGTCACCAAAAGCTGGTGGAAGAAACGCCTTCGCCTTACATGACCGATGAGTTGCGCGAGAAGATGGGACAAGCAGCCATCAAGGCAGCTGAAGCGGTGAAGTATGAAGGTGTAGGAACTGTAGAGTTTCTGGTCGACAAAAACCGCGACTTCTACTTCATGGAAATGAATACACGTATTCAGGTAGAACACACCATCACCGAAGAAGTAATCAATTACGACTTGGTGAAGGAGCAAATCAAACTTGCAGCAGGTGACCCAATCTCGGGCCGTAACTACTACCCGAAGATGCACGCCATTCAGTGCCGCATCAACGCGGAAGATCCGTACAAGAATTTCGCACCAAGCCCCGGTAAGATTACATCGTACCACTCACCCGGCGGACACGGTGTGCGTTTGGACACACATGCCTACGCAGGATATGTGATTCCACCGCATTACGACTCCATGATTTCAAAGCTCATCGTTGTAGCGCAAACACGCGAAGAAGCCATCACCAAGATGGAGCGTGCTCTAGACGAATACATCATTGAAGGCATCAAGACGACCATACCGTTTCATCAGAAATTGATGAAGAACGCCAAGTTCCGTGAAGGCGACTTCACGACGAAGTTTATGGATACGTTTGAGATGTAAGGGGTACTGAATACTGGGTACTGAGGACTGAGTAATGAAGGCCGTAACTTTAACCGGCTAACTTCCAGTCCCTAGTCCCCAGTCCTCAGTACCCAACCACAATCTTCCTAATCTCATTCAACTTCATCAGCGCCTCCACGGGCGTGAGGTTGTTGATGTCGATGTTAAGTATCTCCTCGCGTATTTGAGCGAGCGATGGATCGTCGAGTTGAAAGAAGCTGAGTTGTGCTGCCGGTTGATTGCTCATGGCAGCTATCGATTGTGCTGAATCGCTGGATCCCTGCGTGCGCGATTGCTCGAGGTGCTTCAGCACTTCCTTGGCACGTTCTACCACGCGCACCGGCATGCCCGCCATGCGAGCCACATGAATACCGAAACTGTGATTACTTCCGCCCTGCTGCAGCTTGCGCAGGAAAATGATTTTATTACCTACTTCTTTCACACTCACATTGAAATTGTGAATGCGCGAAAAGCGGTTACACATGTCGTTGAGTTCGTGGTAATGTGTGGCGAACAACGTCTTGGCGCGTGCCTTCGGATACTCATGTAAATACTCGGCAATTGCCCATGCAATGCTCACACCATCGTAGGTCGACGTACCACGACCAATTTCATCCAACAACACCAAACTTCGATCAGAGAGGTTGTTGAGGATGCTCGCGGTCTCATTCATCTCCACCATAAACGTGGAT
>JBKCGW010000367.1:0-4717 GCA_046303175.1 Flavobacteriales bacterium | reverse complement strand
TCCACCGTCTTCGGATGAAAGATGCGGTAGTCGGACTTGCTGGGTTTGGCATTTCGAAACACCACACATGCACTCACCGGGTTTGTTCCTTGTATGTTCGAGTTGTCGAAACATTCAATGTGACGCGGTAGCTCCTTTAAGTGCAAATCCTTCTGCATAGTTTCGAGCACACGATTCACATGGCGCTCCGGATCAACCATCTCTTGTTGTTTCTGCGCATCCAACATGTAGTGCGTGCTGTTGCGTTGCGATAATTCAACCAGCTTCTTTTTATCGCCTCGCTGCGGAACAGTGAGCAAGACACCCGGCAGTTGCATTTCCAATTCAAACGGTAGAAAAATTTCCTTTGAACTACTTTGGAATTTGTCGCGAATTTCCAGGATGGAATACTCGAGCATTTCTGCTTCACTTTCATCCATGCGTTTCTTCACTTCCGTTGTATACGACTGAACAATGACACCATTGCTCACCTTCATGAAGTTCACATAACCCGCTTGGCTATCGCTTGCAATGCTGAAAATATCGACATCGTGAATGCTCGGATGCACAATGGTACTCTTCGCTTGAAAGGTAGATAGCACCTCTATTTTTTCCTTCACCTCCTGCGCAAGCTCAAACTCATATCGCTCGGCAAACTCCGCCATCATCTGCTTCAGGTCGCGAATGAGCTCCGTGTAATTGCCCTTGAGTATGTTGCGTGATGCATCCACACCGCGATTGTAATCTTCGGCGGTTTGCTTCCCTTCGCAGGGGCCTTTACAATTGCCTAAGTGATATTCAAGACACACCTTGAATTTCCCGGCCGCTATGTTCTTGTCGGTAAGCGCGAGGTTGCACGTGCGCATGGGATACAACTTCTTGATTAAATCCAACACCGTGTGCATGGTGCGACCGGAAGGATATGGACCAAAATATTCCGACCCATCTCGAATGATTTGACGCGTTGGAAACACA
Source organism: Flavobacteriales bacterium (assembly GCA_046303175.1). GTDB lineage: Bacteria > Bacteroidota > Bacteroidia > Flavobacteriales_D > Sanyastnellaceae > JAIBBG01. The sequence goes on along the minus strand of JBKCGW010000367.1, from coordinate 3,763 downwards.
CGCGGAAAATCTTCCTTCTTTATCACGATGCTCGCATACGTTTTATCGTCTTTGAGCATGATGTTGTACCTCGGCTTGTACTTCTTGATGAGCGAGTTTTCAAGCAGCAACGCATCCAATTCCGTCTCGACCACGATGTATTTGATATCGGCAATCTTGCGCACCAACACCTTGGTCTTCCCGTTTTCGTATTGCTGCTTGTTAAAATAACTGGAAACACGATTCTTCAGGTTCTTGGCCTTTCCGACATACAGAATATCACCAGCCTCGTCGAAGTATTGATACACGCCGGGCTGTTGCGGGAGTAACTTCAGGATTTGTTCTACTTTTTCGGAGGTGGCCTTCACAAGGTGCAAGGTACAACGCGCTTGATTATACCGCGCTGTGTTACCTTCGCCAATAGATTATGAATCTCGTTACCGGAGCCACAGGCCTGTTGGGCACTCACCTCATGATGGAATTGCTTTCTCGAGGAGAGCGTGTGCGTGCGCTGGTGCGTGCATCATCCGACCGACAATCGGTTGCAGATGTATTCCGTTTTTGCAATTGCAATCAGTATGATGCCATTGAATGGGTGGAAGGCGACGTGCTCGATACCGATTCGCTCGAAGAGGCCATGAAGGGTTGCACGCATGTGTTTCATTGTGCGGCCATTGTGTCCTACCACCCCGCAGAGCGAGCAGATATGTACCGCGTCAATACTGAAGGAACAGCCAATGTGATGAACGTTGCGCTGCTGTTAGGCAATATCAAAATCGGATTTGTTAGTTCCATTGCCGCTATCGGAAAAGCCAAAAACGACGATCACGTCGACGAAGAATCGGAATGGGTTGAAAACGATATGAACACGCATTACGCCATCACCAAACAACTATCGGAAATGGAGTTTTGGCGTGGCATTCATGAGGGGCTTGAAGGAGTCGCATTCAACTGCGGATTCATTATTGGCCCGGGAAACTTTGAACGCAGCAGCCCAAGTTTGTTTCGAAAGTTGAACGAAGGCATGGACTTCTATCCGCCGGGCGGAACCGGTTTTATAGCCGCCGCTGATGCTGCCAAGTGTATAGTTGAACTCACGTTGAGTAACATTTCCGCCGAGCGTTACATTCTGGTTACAGAAAATCTCAGCATGAAAGAACTCTTCCAAGAAGTTGCAGCTGCAATCGGAAAACGTATACCGCGGCGCGAAGCAAAACCATGGATTCTGGAAGCAGCGAGAATAGCGGAATGGCTGAAAGAAAAAACGACGGGCAAGCAAGCAATTGTTACGAAAGAGACGGTGAAAAATGCATCGCTTCGATTTTACTACGACTCGTCCAAACTGCAACGGGCGTTTGTTTTTCAACCCACTCCCATCAAATAAGCCATTCGTCAAACGGCTCAGTATTTTAAAGAGCACTCAGGTTCCTGAGGCAACTTCTATTGTGGAGCTTCGGCCGACATGAGCTCAAGCTTTCGCGACACTTCGGTTTCAATTCGCAGCATAATCTCGGGATGACGTGCGTAATAATCGGTGCTTTCCAAATAACCGGCACGCTGAATTCCATGCTTCGCAAACAGCTGCTCGTAATACGTTCCAATTGCATATTCAGAAGTATCCACACGCTGGAAGTCACCGGCGTAAACACCTTCCAACAAACGTATATCGGTTAACACATCCGAATACTTTTCTTCCGAAATTAGACCTGCAGGTGCTGAATCATGCTGCGCCGATTCACACGCTGAAAAGAGTTGCAGAAGAGCAACAATCGCAAATAAAAAAAGCAACCGCTTGTTCATCGATTAAAGGTTAGTCGTTTGCCCAAGCTGCCTTCCAAAATATGGCCGTTGTCGTAAGCTTTGTTTCCATTCACCCACGTACTAATCACCTTGCTCTTGAACGTTTGCCCTTCGAAAGGAGACCAACCACACTTGTAGAGGAGATTCTCCTTACTCACCATCCATGGCGAGTTTAGATCTACCAATACTACATCAGCAAAATAGCCTTCACGAATAAATCCGCGCTTATCAATCGCGAACATGTCCGCTACGTTGTGCGATGTTTTGCGTACAATCTTCTCAAGTGAAAACACCCCTTGATGATAGAGCTCCAACAATGCCACCAATGCATGTTGAACGAGCGGGCCGCCGCTCGGCGCCTTCAAGTACGACTGTTCCTTTTCTTCGATGGTGTGCGGAGCATGATCGGTCGCCAATACATCGATGCGGTCATCGTTTACTGCTTCGCGAATGGCATCGCGATCGGCACGGGTTTTCACTGCCGGGTTCCACTTGATGTAGTTGCCCTTTGTTGCGTAATCATCGTTGGTAAACCATAGGTGGTGAGTACACACTTCGGCTGTGATTTGCTTTTCTTTCAGCGGAATATCATTGCGAAATAAATCCAACTCCTTCGCTGTGCTGATGTGCAAAATATGCAGGCGTGTTCCATGGCGCTTTGCCATTTCAATAGCAGCCGAAGACGATGCATAACAAGCCGCTTCATCGCGTATAAGGTGATGCGCTGTAACAGGAACATCGTCGCCGTACTTGGCCTTGTATCGCTCCAGGTTGGCTTTAATCATGGGGTCCACTTCGCAATGCAGAGCAACCAACGTTTTCACCTGCGCGAAAATCATATTGAGAATACCGCAGCTTTCAACGAGCATATCACCCGTGCTGCTGCCGAGGAAAATCTTTACACCACACACTGTCTTGGGGTCCACCTTCAACAACTCCGATAAATTGTCATTCGAGGTTCCCATGAAGAAGGAGTAGTTCGCCAGCGAAACTTCAGATGCTCGCGTATACTTCTGCTCAAGTAATTCAAGAGTAGTAGCAGGCGGTGAAGTATTGGGCATCTCCATGTAAGAAGTGATTCCTCCCGCCACTGCAGCGCGCGACTCGGTATACAAATCGCCCTTGTGCGTGAGTCCGGGTTCACGGAAATGCACTTGATCATCGATGAGTCCGGGCAGCAAATACTTGCCGGTACCGTCGACCACTTCATCGGCATCGCTATTCAAACTACCTGCTTCGACTACTTTAGAAATAATTGCTCCTTGAATGAGAACGTCGCAGGTGCGAATGGTTTCTTCGTTTACCACCGACACGTTGCGAATGAGCGTTGTTTTCATGACTACTTTTTGTTCTTGCGTGAAACTCTTCTGAAGCGCATTTTCAGCACGCCCAGGACTGCCTCATTGAATATGTTCATACTCATTTTACTCGTGCCCAATTCACGATCGATGAACGTAATGGGCACCTCTACTATTCTAAAGCCCAACTGATGGGCGTTGTATTTCATTTCAATTTGAAAGGCGTATCCTATGAATTGAATGCTATCCAAATCAATTGTCTCGAGCACCCTTCTTTTATAACACACAAATCCGGCGGTGCTGTCGCGCACACCCAACCACAAAACAGAGTTCACATAAATGGAAGCACCGAAACTCATCATCAATCGCTTCATCGGCCAATTCTGAACTCCTCCTCCTTTCACATAACGCGAACCTACCGACATATCTCCGCCCTGAGCAGCACATCCGTCATACAAGCGTATGAGGTCTTTCGGGTTGTGCGAGAAGTCGCAATCCATCTCGAAGATGAATTCATACGTGCGCTCCAACGCCCATTTGAATCCTGCGATGTACGCAGTGCCCAAACCGAGTTTGCCTTTGCGTTCGAGAATGTGAAGTTTGCCTGCGAACTCGGTCTGCAAACCCTTCACGATTTGCGCGGTGCCATCAGGAGAGCCATCATCTACAATGAGCACATGGAAAGT
>JBKCGW010000366.1:0-2912 GCA_046303175.1 Flavobacteriales bacterium | reverse complement strand
TTCCAAGGAAACCAATTGCGAACCATTAAGGAGCAAACAACGCCGTACTGGTCAGCCAGTGTTGCAGCCCCCGGTATGTATGCGCTCATGAAGGAGAACGATTTGAAAGGTGCAACGCGGCTTGTTGTTCCCGATGGCTATCGGGCAGAGAGCTGGAAGTACGTTCAGTCGAGTGCGGGAATTGTGTGTGAGGGACACAAACCCGGTCATGAGCTGCTGATTCCTTTGCCAAGCATATCGCCACTTGCGACTGTCTCCATGCAATTGCGTAAAAGGGGCGAACCTGTAATGAACGTTGCGGCCGTGCCTGTGGGAAAGCTCGTCAAGGGACTCTGGAAGGATGCCGCCATCACCGAGGCCACCTTTGATATGAGCCTTGCATCGAAATAAATAATGTATAGAAACGTAAATCCTTTATTCCTATGAAATCAATAATCATTGCATCACTGGCCACCTTGCTCTGTGTCCACTCCTCTGATTTGTTTGCTACTGCAGCGCACGTCGATATCGGCGAAGCGTTGAAGCGTAAGATCATTCGCTTTGATGCCGAGAAGGTTTTTTCAGGGCTCGATCTTACCGTAGAGAATTTGCTGCACGATTCTGTTTATCTAGAGATTGGTGCAGGCTGGATATTCCCGACGGACGATCCCGGGTTACAGCCACAGGTAGTAAGCCGCTCACACATGATGTGCATGGGAGTGGGAGAGGAACGCAAGGCACGACTGCTTACTTATTGCGGTAATGCCCCGGCGGGAAGCGTCTCGTGTGGTTATACGGAATTTCAAAAGCCGGTATTGGGCAAACCTGAAATGGTTGCAACGTTGAAGGAACTTGAGCCCTATAAATTGGACAGGAAGGGAATTACGCAAAGCATCGTTTGGTACTATACCAACAATTTCAGCATGTCGTCATTTCACCCGGGTGAAACCGGATTGGAGGATTATCTCACAGCAATCAAGGTTTTTCAAGCCAATGAACCCGAAGCTGTGGATCCCGGTTATCGTGTGCGCTATAGGGAAACGATGGAGGGCGACGCTTCCTATTTTTCCGGTATCTCGGAAGAGATTGAGGGGCAGGTGAAGGTGAAGCTTAACGAAACTACCAATTGCATGATTGCGCTGCTCGATGAGAACGGGCAGTTGCTCAAGCCGTTAAAGTACATCAACGATCAGCAACCCGGTGAAGTCGCTCTTTCATTCAAAAGCAATGTGAGCGATTTGCCCAAGGGCAATTACAGCGTTGCAGTGGTCGATTTGAATGGCAAGATGTTGGGCGAGTTGCCGGTGGAGATTTGATGTGCTGAACTTAGGTTCGTTCAAATAGTCTCTTTTTAGATATCGTAAATGAAGTTTTCAAGGCAGTCCTCTTGGGCTGCCTTGTTTTGTTGGGCGTAATTAAAGAATTGGAATGATTTGCATAACCTTTTGGTTACAAACGATTCCTTTCGCTGACAATTCTTTTTTTTATCATAACGCCTCCGACACATTGAGATTTCTACTCGTTTGCACGTTTGCACCCGACTATGAAAAGCCTCTACTTATTTTGCTTAACCATTTTTTCCTGCAGCGCGTTGGCACAGCCTGGATTGCAAGGAATCTTTATTGAGCCATACTATGTTGCCTCTGAACAGGACAAAAAATCCTTCAATTCAGGTGGTATTTTGGAGGATGGCTGCGTAACCTATCGAATCTACGTCGATTTGGAACCTGGGTACCGCTTTCAAGCTGCTTACGGTTCGCCCGATCATGCCCTCGAAATTTCGAGTTCTCATTATTTCTACAACCATAACCATTCGGGTAATACACACCCGAATATCATTCCTGAGCGTGATTTGGCACGCAACGTAACGCTGCTCGACTCATGGGTATCGGCCGGTGCTGCAACGGAAAATCACAGAGGTGTGCCCCGCAAATCTGATTTTCTCGCACAGGACGCTTATCTGAGGTTTCAATCAGGTTTCTTGGAGAATACGGTGAGATTGAGTGATGATGATATGAGTCCGCTCACCCTGCCGCTTACGCAGTGTGACGGATTAGCGCGCACGGATAATTTACCCGTGACTACGATATACAACATGGACTCTGTTAGTTGGGCTTTGGGCAGTGTCACCCGAGCGAAACGATTGCGTCTCGAAAACGGAGCATGGGCATGCATGGGTAAAGGTTCCTTAGGTGCCGACTCTACATCGGGCAACCACGTGTTGATTGCACAAATTACTACTGCCGGCGATTTGAATTACAAGCTGAACATCATGATTGGAACGCCTGAAGGCAAGTCCATTCAGTATGTGCATACCAATCCGCAGGATAAGGAAGTGTTGCACCCCGCTCTCACAGGTCAATATGTATGGCAGGGAAAGGCTTCCAAAGGCAAAAAATCCAAGGTCAAAAAGTCAAAAAAGAAATCGTAACCGCATCCCGTGTCCAAGGCCATGAATACACAATCGAGATTATTTTCATCCCTTCTTGTCGCTTTCGCGTTGATGATTCATTCGGCAATGAATGCCCAAGGGAAATTCAGCGGACGAGTATCAGATATCCAAGGTGAACCGATGTTTGGGGTGATCGTGGTTGATACAAACAATTTCTCCATCATTGGTCAAACGGATTTCGATGGATTGTTCAGCATCCAGATACCCGATTCGAAAGAGCACACGTTTAAGTTTAGTTTGCTGGGTTATGATGAGTTGATTGAAAAGGTACCGCTAAGTGGAGGTCAAAACCTGAATAAGGAATTCACTCTGTTCGAAAAATCGCTCATCAGCAATGAAGTGCAAATTCAGGCTAAGGCCGTTCGTTCAGCCGATACCTACATGGAGAAAATCAAGATGAATTCAACTACCTCACTTGATTATATTTCTTCTGCAACCATCAAGAAAACGGGAGATAGTAACGTATTGAACGCAGTGGCCC
>JBKCGW010000365.1:0-1471 GCA_046303175.1 Flavobacteriales bacterium | reverse complement strand
CAGACGCCTTCCATGAAGCCACCGAAGACCAGCTTATTGGGTTCCTTCAAAGCGACCGATTCCACGGAATACAGAAACTCTTCACCGGTAATGGGGTCATCTTCTCCGCCATAGCGCTTAAACCAGGCGATGGTGCCATTGGGATTCACTTTGCATAGAATAGCGTCGTTTAATCCGAGCAGCTCAATGGTAATCGTTTGTCCGTTGATGACGACCTGTGTGTTTTGTGCCAGGTGATAGCCGCCATACATGGTACCATCGGCAGCCACCATCACATGGTTTTGAATGTAGTCGCTTGCGGGCGGAGGCGCATCACCAAAGGGAATCTCCAGCGCCCATTGCAGCCCAACGCCTACTGAATCTTTCAAATAGATGTATCGCTCTGCTGTGTTCTGCGCAAAGGAGTATACGCCCGGACCTGCATCGGCGTCGATTTGTGTATCGTAGTCAATTTCAGCGTAGATACTTCCATTGCGTTCAAAGGCATGGCTGCCAAACTGGCCGCCGGGTCCGCCGTATATCTTGGCATTGATGTATTGCCCTAGGCTGTCGTATCGGGCAATGAAAGCATCGGCTCCGTTGGCGGTGAAGTTGGCAACACCCGCATCGGGATCGAGGTCGGTGGTTTCGAAAAACACACCGGTGAGGAGAATGTCGCCGTTGGGCGCGACACTCACGTGCGAGCTCCAATCGTTTTCACCTGTGCTGCCAACATTCTTATACCATTGAACGTTGCCATTTAGGTCAAGATTGAAAAGGGCGATGCTGTTCGTTGCGCCCGTTGTTTGCAAGGTCGAGGTCGGATTGGTTGGGAGGTAGAGCGTTCCCTTGTAGGTCATGGCTACTACCAGCTCATCGTTCGGATTCAAAGCGATGTCGATGCCATCGGAATAGATAGTCCCATAGCGTTTACCCCAAAGGAATTGACCATTCGAATTGAGTTTCACGACATAGACATCGTCGGCAAAAAGACTTGCGGGAATCTGCAGGTTGTTGAGGGAAGTTACGTTTGTAACGCCGGTTCCCGGATCTAGATCAACAGTTTCGTAAAAATCGCTGGCCACGTAAATATTACCTTGACTATCTGCAAGCAGTTGTGCTTTTAAACCGCTTGTTGGAAGTTTCTTAGCGAATACGAACTCTCCCGCGCTGTCGAATTTTTGGAGAAACAACGCATGATTTATTCCTGAGTTCAAATTGACGGTGCCCGGCCCCGGATCGAAGTCTTTTGTCCCTAGGAAAGACCCCACCACCCAGGTATTGTTTTGGTTGTCGGTAACGATGTTGCGGACTTCCGCTGTAGCTACGCCACTCACCGATTGGAAGGTTTGGCCTAGCAGAAGGTTCTGCAAAAGCAGCAAACCAACGAATAGGTAGATGGATGCAATAGGGGAGAACCTAGTCATGTTACTTTTCTGCGTATGCCTTGAAATTATTCAGTATCGCTTGCCAACCTGCTTGCTGCATTTCA
>JBKCGW010000364.1:0-4108 GCA_046303175.1 Flavobacteriales bacterium | reverse complement strand
GCAGGAAGAACAGCAGTCTTCAACTTACAGTCTTCGATAGAACCTGGAGCTGGTGTATCACCGATCCAGAACTCGTCGAAATCAAGGTCAACGTTGTTATCGCAAGCATCGTTAGCAGTTACGTTCGCTGCAGCAGGAGCTTCAGCTTCGCAATCCAATACGATGTCAGATGGGCAACCAACCAATACTGGAGCAGTAGTGTCAACAATGCTGATCAATACAACCAATGTGCTTGAGTTTCCGCAAGCATCAGTAGCGGTCCAAGTACGTGCGAATGTTCCAACGCAGTTACCGCTGTAGTTGATAGGACCATCGTTGCTGGTTACAGATGCCACTTCGCTGCAGTTGTCTGTAGCTGAAGGAGCAGGAGTAGTATAGCTAGATCCACACTCGAACTGGTAGCTGGTTTCTGGGTTACCTGTGAATACAGGACCTGCATTGTCAACGATAGAAACAGTGCGAGATACCACACGGTCATTACCGCAGTTATCTACAGCTGTCCAAGTGTAAGTGTAAACCATTTCAGCCGGGCAAATACCAGCTGTAGTAGTTACAACCAAAGTAACATCCACATCTTCGTCGCAGTTGTCGGTTGCAGTTGGGTTAGGCAATGTGATATCGCCGTCGAAAGTGCAATCGAATGTAGCGTTAGAAGGTACACCTGCAAATACTGGCTCAGTAGTATCTACGATAGTCACTGTGCGTGTGCGAACGGTGATGTTACCGCAGTTATCTTCAGCTGTCCAAGTCTGAGTGTAAGTAGAGCTGCACTCGTCACCGGTAGTTTCAGACTGTACGAAAGTTGTTGTCAACTCAGTGTCGCAGTTGTCATTCCAGTTCGGGTTGTAAGCAGGAACCTGTTGGTTGCACTGTACAGTTACGTTGCTGATTGGGTTAGCTGTTGGAGCAACGTTGTCAATCAAGTGAATGATCTGAACGAACTCAGCAGAAGCATTACCACAAATATCAGTAGCTGTGTAGTGACGGATTACGTTACCACCGCAAGCACCTGATACAGCCTCATCCCATGAAGTCCATGTGATGTTGTTGCAGTTGTCAGTAGCCAATACATATACACCATTGTAGTTGTTGCAAGGACGATCAACTTCTTGTTCGCCGGTAATCACAGGAGCAACGGTGTCGATCAATGTGATAGTCTGGATGAACATAGCGTCGTTTTCGCACTCGTCTTCAGCAGTCCAGCGACGCTCGATAACGCGGTTGCATGGGTTGTTGTTAACGGTTACATCAACGAATGAGAATGTGATAGCAGAAGGACCTGCACAGTTGTCGGCAGCTGTTGGCTGAATCACAGGAATTGTAGCATCACATGGGTATGTGTAAGCAGCAACTTGCTCATCGAACTCTGGAGCTACGATGTCCTGGAAGTAGATAGTCTGAACGCGTGTATCGCTGTTACCGCAGATATCCCAAATGGTGTATGTACGGGTAAGGATCAATGAGTTTCCGCAACCTGGGAAGGTATCCTGGATCATTTCCAAATCTGCGAAATCATCGCAGTTGTCAACGTAAGCAGGGTAAACGATAGCAGGGATGTCAGAATCACACTCCAAGTACAAGTCAGCAGGGAAAGTACCTGCAACGAATACAGGAGCCTCAGTATCTACAACGTGGATACGCTTTTCAGCAACGGTAGAGTTACCGCAGTTGTCAGTAGCAGTCCAAGTGTAAACCAGGTCTGTAGCGCAGATGCTGATTACTTCTTCTGAGAAGTCGTACTCGATTTCGAGCATGTCATCACAGTTGTCGCTGAATACAGGAGCAGTAACTGCAGGAACTGAATCGTCACACTGGATAGTTACATCCGGAGTAGTAGTGAACGTTGGAGCAACGTTGTCAGTCAAGTGGATAGTCTGTGTGAAAGCAGCAGACTGGTTACCGCAGATGTCAGAAGCAATGTATGTACGGATAACAGTACCGGCGCAACCACCTGAAACAAGTACATCATTAGTAGACCAAGTGATGTTGTTACAGTTGTCAGTAGCACTTACATAGATACCAGCGTAATCATCGCATGGACGTGTAGTATCGAATGAACCGGTGATAACAGGAGCAGTAGTGTCCTCGATGTTAATGCGCTGAACGAAAGTGCTGCTGTTACCGCACTCGTCGGTAGCAGTCCATGTGCGATCGAAGTAGCTGTTGCATGAGTTACCGATAGTCTGTGAGTTAACACTTGTGTAAGTGATAGCACCACAGTTGTCAGTAGCTACTGGTTGGATAGAAGGAATAGTTTCATCACACTCGTAAGTGTACTGAGTCGCTTGACCTGCAGTGAATACAGGAGCAACTTCGTCAACAATGTGGATCTCCTGTGTTTCTACAACTTCGTTACCACAGTTGTCAGTACCACGGAAAGTACGCATGATAGTGCGCTCTTGTGGGCAAGTACCGGGAACTTCAGTAGTAGTCAAAGTGATTGTAACGTTTCCGTCGCAGTTGTCTGTCGCAGTTGGGTTAACAACCGGAGGGATTGGAGCGTTACAAGCGATAGTCAAATCCTGTGGGAATGAAGTGAAAATAGGATCTGTAGTATCTACAACGTGAGTGATACGAGTTACAGTAGCAACGTTTTCACAGAAGTCTGTACCGGTCCAAGTACGAATTACATCGTAAGACTCAGGACAGTTGTCATCTGTAGCAACAACTTGCTCAGTGTAGGTAACAACTACATCCAAACCGCAGTTGTCAACACCTACAACAGCACCAGGGCCGAAGCGCAAGCCACCTTCTCCAACGATTACAGAGCTACACTCAACGGTGTTCTCTGCAGGAACGTTTTGGAAAGTAGGAGCAGTTGTGTCGAGCAATGCGATGTACTGAACCACTTCAGTGTAGTTACCACAGTTGTCAGTAGCACGGTAGGTGCGAGCCAATACGCCCAAGCAACCACCTGAGTTAAGAACTTCACCAGAGATAGTGATGGTAACGTTGTTGTCGCAGTTATCAGTAGCAGTTGGCCATGTTGGCTCAACGTCACACTCAGTGCTGATGTAGTGATCATAAGCATCGAATACAGGGTTAGTTGTGTCAATCAAAGTGATAACCTGATTGCACTCGCTGCGGTTACCGCAAGCGTCGATAGCTTCCCAAGTACGAGTAATCCAAGTGGTGCAACCATCTGTTTCAGACTCTTCACCCACGTAGTTTACAGTTACATCACCGATACAGTTGTCTTCAGCAATGATACCTTCAGCGATAGCTGGAAGTGGATCAGAGCACTCCTGAGTGATAGGAGCCGGACAGTTGATGAATGTAGGAGCAGTAGTATCGTTGATAACGATCATAGACTTAGCTACGGTGCAGTTACCGCAGTTGTCCATAGCAGAGTAGATATAAGTATAGTTGTCGTTGTTTTCACACTCAACTTCAGGTGCTGGACCACAGTCAGCATCAGCATTCACGTCACCGTGACCTTCGATTGCTTCACCGTTGCAGAAACCTTCGTAAGTAAACCAACCAGAGATACCTTCGTTACAGTTCTTGTTGTTAGCTCCGATACCATATTGGAAACCGAAGTAGAAGTTAGAAGGCATGTGTGTCAAGTAAAGAATGTCACCAGCCAAAGCGCCATCACCGGTAAGGGTAGAGATACCGCTCTTCATTTCATAGAACAACCAATCTTGAACGTTGTTGTCAGCACAAGCCAAACCAAGGTCGTTCTTGTACTCACGACCCAATGCAGTCCAAGCAGCGAAGTCAGCGCGACCTTCAAACCAAAGGTCAACGATGAATGCTTGTGTTGGGTTGTTGGTGTTCACGATGCGACCGTACAAACGAGCTGTACCATCAACATACTGTTCGAACTTACCACCAGAACCGTCGAATACCCAGTTTGCACCGGCAGTCTTACCTGCAGCAGACAAATCTGGCAACCAGATAGCCCAGTCAGCACCAGGACCGAAAGCAGTTGACAAATCGCAAACTTGCTCAGGACGGCCGGTATGGCTCTGCCACATAGTAACAGACTCTTCACCAGAACAAACGTCGTTTGCAGTTACCATAGCAAAATCAGGACGATCTTCCTGGCACTGAACTTCGATTGTTGGTTGGAAACCATTCATCACAGGACCTTCGGTATCACGAA
>JBKCGW010000363.1:0-2983 GCA_046303175.1 Flavobacteriales bacterium | reverse complement strand
TTCGCAGTATCGAGCGATTGAGGGTCGTTGCTTTTGTTAATAATCGCAACTAAACTAAATCTCCGTGTTTATTTATTAAGAGATGCATGTCATGGGGAGGTCAATTTCTGATTTTTTGGATGTTGCCAAAATGATTACCCGAGTTAACATCTTATCTCATGGCGGTTTTTTTAGTAGATTGTTTTCTACGCAACTAAAAGCAACCCCTCAAGAACCTTACTGTTGTTCACTGCCTTACTTGGGCGCAATCATTTCGAAGAGTATCTGCACTACCTCATCGCCGTCAGCAATTGTTTACAGGTATCACGAAATACCAAGATTAAAGAATTGACATCATTAAAACGCTAACGCAGAATGTGAAGGTAGCTGGCAATGCTACCATAAAACTCAATATTCAAGACGTAGTAATACACTCCTTCAGGTAAATCACCACCGTCCCAATTGTTCTGATAGTTCTCCTTTTCATAGACTAAGTTGCCCCATCGATTGTAGACATACAGATAACTTGATGGATAATATTGGAGCTGATCGAATACGAGAACAGGATTGGTTCCGTCGCCGTTTGGGGTGAAAACGTTAGGTGCATCGAGAGTAGGTGTTACTACTTCAAACTCCTTGCAAAGTGTATCAGGGCAACCGGCATCGCTCAACACCTCCAGACAAACAGTATGAAATCCCAAGTCTGAGATGATATAGCTATTGATATCGCCAGATTGTTGCTGTTCACCATCAAGGGTCCAATTCCACGAGACCACACTACCTGAGCTCACGGTACTTTGGTCAACAAAAAATGTCGGGACTCCCTGCATTCCCGGATTGGGAGCAATCTCGAATGCCGCATTCGGCGATGGCATTACTTCCACTATCAGATTGAGCGTATCAGAAGGGCAGCCATTCCAAACCGCATTGACATTATACTCAAGAATTGCAATTGAATCCGCACTGTTTGATGCTAAAACCGGAATATTATAACCCGAACCCTCACTGCCATTGCCCGACCAGGTTAGCGTGAAATCCGGAGCACAAGACTGCACAAAAATATCTTCCTGAATATCACTACATACCTGAACAGGTGAAGGATCACTTATGCTTGGGGAAGCCTTTAAATTTAGCGTTTCTGCTACCAATCCTGTCACCACGTTGCCGCAGGCATCTGTAATGATTGGAGCCGGTACATCAATCGAAAAGGGCTCGGGACAAAACTCGGGGCAACCCGGCCATTGCATGAATAAATCGGTAATGGTGCCCGACAAATCACAGGCTGAGGCAACGCTTACAATTGAATCAGCCGACAACCATGGGTGCGATATCGTATAGGGCGGAACTCCGTATTTCGTTCGGACCTTGCCTTCAAAAGTGCATTGATTTGAGCAGATGGGAGTGCCGGGAACAGTAAATTCAAGTCCGTATGTCTCAACCGTGCGTCCTTCAATATAAGCCGTAAATGGCCAAAAGGTAGTCGTTGGGTTATAGAAAATATAGGAATAATTACAGTCTCCTTCAGGGGTGTAGCGACCCAGGTGCATGCGGAAATAAAACGACTGTTCGTTACAAGATGGATTAAAACAACAAAGCAAAGGGTCTCGAAAATCAAAAAGTTCAAGATAAGCTGTTCCTGCTTGCAAACCTGTTGGCGGTTGTACTTCAAACGTTTCACTGCTATCACAGTTCGTACTGAAAAACATGGAGCCATCCATCATAACGGCACCTGCTAATGGATCTGCCCAAAAGCTAGCCGTAACAAAGCAACCCGTCACTGTAACCTGCGAAGGAATGGTTACCCATAAGCTATCTACATTGTACTGAGGAATGAAGCAAGACAACATCACATTATCTCCAAACGCAGAGGTGGGTCCAACCACAAGCGGATCAATAGTAACCGGATAAACACGTTCTTCAGAACGTAGCCAACTGTTAGGAACGTGCAAGCTAATCGTAATAGTTGTACCCTCTATACTCCACGTATACCCCGCTGTTATTCGCTGCGATTCGCGTTCCCATGTTTCTTGTGCATCAAAGCATAGTGCAGGCAGCATTGTCCCCAAAGAGCTATTTCGCCGATCAACGAAGTGTATAGGCCCTAACCACACTGAATTCTCCATGCGACCTTCATGATCATGGGTTACAATTGACACCTCCTTTTTGAACTCTATTGTTTCTGAAAAAACCGTGTATTCACGCGCTGCATCAGGGGCTTGTCTAAGCAGATAACTGTATTTCACTGCATTTTCATATGCTACTAATTCCTTTGTTATCCAAGGAAATTGAGTGCCGGCCGTGAAGGCGTTTATGCCCGATTCTGCACATTTAAATGACAACTCATCATTATTGATAAAGCTTCGATTACCTAATGTCAACTCTTCGTCACTTGCAAAGCCGGTTGAGAAAGATGCATTATCGCACACTCTAACAGGATGATCCTGTTGACTGGCGGTCCAACCACCTTCATTACGAACACACCTCGCATCAATTCGCTCCCAATTGTTGTTTTTCAGAAAATGAATAGGCTTCTTGCTATTTTCAATCATCACGCGTCCGTCGGAGTGCTTCCAAAATGCGTGGTTCGCATCTCGCGATTCCGCGATTTCTATCCATTCCTCGCGGTGTGTAAAAAACCTGTGAGTCATGCCTGTCGATTCACTCATCGAGTATGTTGGCTGTGCAAGAGCAACCGCACTGCACAACAAGCATGTTAGGCAAAGCAAGATTCCTGGCATATCTAATTAATCAAGGTTAATCAAAGATAGTAAAAGGATTGCAGGATGTTAGTACTATCGATGTATCTCGTTTTATTATTTACTACATTATTAAGCTACGATACTCCAACCCTTCATCCTAAATTTACACGACAAAATCTATCATTCCATGAGAACCAATCACGAAATAGACTACCGCATTTTCGGCGAGGAGATGCAATGTGTAGAAATAGAATTAGATCCACAAGAAACCGTGGTGGCAGAATCAGGCGCTTTCATGTACATGG
>JBKCGW010000362.1:0-4724 GCA_046303175.1 Flavobacteriales bacterium | reverse complement strand
AAACACTATTTCCGACTCAATCAATTGGCCGGAGCGTAAGCCTTGAAGCACCGCATCTTTCATATCACTCTGTTGCTGCTGCTAGTTGATTGCGCATGCGCACAATCTTCTGCGACTATCCATCGCAAAGGCAGTGTATTTGGTGGTTGGGGATGGAATCGTTCTACCTACACGCAAAGCGATATCAGTTTCCGAGGAGATGACTACAACTTCACGTTGCACAGCGTAGAAGCAAAAGATCGTCAAACACCTTTTGATGCCAAGACTTACTTCGGTTTAAAGACAGTGACTATTCCCCAAACCAATATCAAGCTTGGTTACTTCATCAATGATCATGTTGCCATTACAGTGGGTGTTGATCACATGAAATATGTAATGGTACAAAACCAAACCGTTGCATTCTCTGGTACGATCAACGACGAAACATTCATGAGTATGGTTTCAGATAACGAGGTTCAATTGACTCAGCAATTCCTCACCTTCGAACATACCGATGGCTTGAATTATCTCCTTACTGAACTTGAATTCAACCCTTGGACACCAACCGGAAAGTTCGTTGAATTTAGCATGTATGGTGGTATAGGATTGGGTGCATTGATGCCGAAAAGCAACGTAAAACTGATGGGTTATCCGCGCAACGATGCGTATCACCTCGCAGGATTTGGAACCAACGTGAAGTGTGGTATTGAGTTACTCATTGGCAATCATTTTTATGTGCGCGGAGAAGGTAAAGTCGGTTACATCAACATGCCTTCCATCGTGACACGCGAGGCAAGCATCGATGATCGCGCATCACAGCAATTTGGTTTTGCAGCAGCCGATATGATGATTGGTTTCAACATCCCGGCGCGCAAACAACAAAATACTAGTAAAGACAATCCAGTTCCGTTGAGCAATTGACGGAGGAAAACAATAGCAAATGGCAAAAGTTACAATAGACGGAATAACCATTGAAGTGCCCGATGGCACAACGATTCTCCAGGCAGCGAGAATGATTGGCGGCGACATCGTGCCTCCAACCATGTGTTATCATTCCAAGCTAAAGACCAGCGGTGGCTACTGCCGCACATGCATCGTGAAGGTGAGCAAAGGCAGCGAAAAGGATCCTCGTCCTATGCCGAAGCCTGTCGCATCATGCCGCACCACGGTGATGGATGGTATGGAAGTGCAAAACCTCACCTCACCCGACTTACTTGAAGCTCGTGCTGGTGTTGTTGAGTTTTTGCTCCTCAATCACCCACTCGATTGCCCGGTGTGCGACCAAGCGGGCGAGTGCGATTTGCAAAATCTTGCATACGAAAACGGAAAAGCAGGAACACGCTATGAGTTCCCGCGCCGCGAATTCGAGCGTATCGATATCGGCGATAAGATTCAATTGCACATGAATCGCTGCATCCTTTGCTATCGCTGCGTGAAAACAGCCGATCAAGTAACCGACGGTCGTGTGCACGGTGTAATCAACCGCGGCGATGTAGCCGAGATTTCAACCTATATCACCAACGCCATCGACAACGACTTCTCAGGAAACATGATTGATGTGTGTCCTGTAGGAGCACTCACCGATAAGACCTTCCGCTTCAAGAGCCGTGTGTGGTACACGAAGCCAATGGATGCACACCGCAACTGCACCAAGTGCTCTGGTAAAGTGCGTTTGTGGTACAAAGGAGAAGAAGTACTTCGCGTAACGGGTCGTCGCGATCAGTTTGGTGAAGTGACCGACTGGATCTGCAACGAATGCCGCTTCGATAAAAAGAAAACCAGCGACTGGACCATCGAAGGACCTGCGCACATCGACCGTGATTCGGTGATTTCAGCCAACCACTACGAAAGTTTGAAAGCGCTGAAGACCGATATCGACCGCCAGCGTAAAGCACAACCGCACGGTGATAAAGTAACGCTCGGACAAGGAGCACTTGACCCTAACAACCAATAAGAATTCCAATACGCGCACACCTATGGACGCAATACTTATATATAAACTCATTCTCTGCGTAGTCGTGTTTGTCGTTTCACTCGGCATGGCGGCTTACATGACATGGGGAGAACGCAAACTGGCAGCCATTCTGCAAGACCGCGTTGGACCCGATCGTGCCGGCCCACTCGGATTGTTGCAGCCGATTGCCGATGGCGTTAAAATGTTTATGAAGGAAGAAATGCTTCCGGGAAAATCCAACCGATTCCTCTTCGTACTGGGTCCTTGCCTATTCATGGTTACAGCGTGTATGACCGGTGCGGTAATTCCTTGGGGTAGCGGCATCACTATCGACGGAGTTCTCTACCCTATGCAAATTACCGATATCAATATCGGTCTGCTCTATTTGCTTGGAGTAGTTAGTATCGGTGTGTACGGAATCATGATTGGTGGTTGGGCGTCGAACAACAAGTACTCACTGCTTGGTGCGTTGCGCGCTTCTTCGCAAATGATTTCTTATGAAGTAGCCATGGGTCTTGCGCTCATCGCATTGGTTATGATGACAGGCACCTTGAGTCTTGGTGAAATTTCGCGTCAACAAGATGCCGGTTTTGCCAACGTAGTATACCAGCCACTCGGCTTCCTCATTTTTATCATTTGTGCATTTGCAGAAACCAACCGTGCGCCTTTCGACTTACCCGAGTGTGAAAGCGAATTGGTGGGCGGATACCACACTGAATATTCATCGATGAAACTCGGCTTGTTCTTGTTCGCTGAGTACATCAACATGTTCATCAGCTCTGCGGTAATGGCTACGCTCTATTGGGGTGGTTACAACTTCCCGTTCCAGCACGAATTGGGTTTGGAAGGCAATACACTGGCCATCCTTCAAACCGTTGCGCTCTTTGCGAAAATCGTCATCTTCATTTTCATCTTCATGTGGGTGCGTTGGACACTTCCACGCTTCCGCTACGACCAGCTGATGCATTTGGGGTGGCGCGTGCTGTTGCCGCTTTCACTCGCCAACATCTTCATCACAGGCATCGTGATGTACCTGATGGGAAAATTGAATTAATAGAACAACCACTGCAATCCACCATACAATGGCTTTAACGAATCGATCAAAAACAGTCACCGTACGAGAGCTCACCTGGAGTGAGAAACTCTACCTGCCTGCTATCTTCAAAGGAATGCTGATCACATTCAGTCACTTGTTCAAGCGCACTCCAACGGTGAAGTATCCCGATGTGAAGCGTGAAATTGCACCGGTATATCGCGGACAACACGTGCTGAAGCGCGACGAAGCAGGCGCGGAGCGTTGCACTGCATGCGGCTTGTGCGCCGTTGCATGCCCGGCGGAAGCCATCACCATGGAATCGGCCGAACGCAAAAAAGGTGAAGAGAATTTGTATCGCGAAGAAAAATACGCAAGCATCTACGAAATCAACATGCTTCGTTGCATCTTCTGTGGACTCTGCGAAGAAGCTTGTCCGAAAGAAGCCATCTTCCTTACAGATCGCATCGTTCCATCTTCCTTCACGCGCGGTGAAGAAGTTTTCGGTAAGGACAAATTGGTTGAAACCACGGAGTCTCCTATCGATGTGACTTTGCGTCAACTCCCGGAAGTACTTGAATTCAAAAAAGACAAGCGTCACTATCACAACAGAACATTCAAAGACGCGAAACCGAAGATCAGCAACCATCATTAAACCAAACCACAAATTCTACTCACATGTTATCTGAATATGCCTTTTGGTTTCTATCATTCGTTGCTGTGTTTAGCGCAGCAGGGATGATATTCTCCAAGAATCCGGTGTACAGCGTTCTATCGCTGATCATCACATTCTTTGCAGTAGCAGGACATTACTTCTTGCTGGGCGCTCAATTTCTAGCAGCAGTTCATATCATCGTATATGCCGGTGCTATCATGGTACTCTTCCTCTACGTCATCATGATGCTCAACCTCAACAAACTCGAAGAAGAAAAACGCAGTTTGTGGTCGAAGTCACTTGGCGTAGCTGCCGGTGGTATCCTGATGCTTGTATTGCTCGCGGCCGTGCAACGCACCGATGAACTCAACGCTATTACCGCGGGTGAATACAATGCGGTTATGGGGCAAACCCAAAATCTCGGCAACGTGCTTTATCGCGAATTTTTATTGCCGTTCGAATTGGCCAGTGTGCTCTTCCTAGGAGCCATGGTGGGAGCTGTTTACTTATCTAAAAAAGAACTTGCCTGATGGAACTCTATCACAACATTACCATCAATCATTACCTGGTGCTGGCAGCCGTGCTGTTTGGCATGGGCGCGCTGGGTATCCTGTTTCGCAGAAACGCAATCATCATGTTCATGTGCATCGAGCTTATGCTGAATGCTGTGAATATTTCACTGGTGGCATTTTCGAAAATGTGGAACCACACCGATGCGCAGGTATTCGTATTCTTCATCATGGTGGTAGCTGCAGCCGAAGTTGCAGTGGGACTCGCGATACTCATGATGCTGTATCGCAACATGCACACTACCGACACTTCGGTGCTTAACAAATTGAAATTCTGATCGGCATGGAAAAACTCGTTACACTCATACCGCTATTTCCGCTTGCCGGATTTTTGTTCATCACCTTTTTTGGCAAAGGGTCGTCCAAGAACTTCATTGGTGGAATTGGCTCAGGTGCCATTCTCCTTTCCTTCATCGTTTCCGTGTTGGTGTTCACCACTCAAATGCACGGAGCGCACCCAACGGTTGTAAAAGCGTTCGACTGGATTACAGCCGGATCGTTTGACATCGATATTTCATTTTTGGTGGATCCACT
>JBKCGW010000361.1:0-2592 GCA_046303175.1 Flavobacteriales bacterium | reverse complement strand
TCCATCAACGAAAATCACTTCAAATCCCAGCGGCGTCATGCAGCAATCCGATGTTCGCTCGATGAATTTCAACTGTCCACTTTCTTGAATGGGAAGGATGTTTTCAGACAGGAAACTGGCCTTCTCGCGTGGGTTTGGTTTGGTTGCCCACTGCCAGTGACGTTCGTTGGTCCAGAAATGCGCATTGGGAAATGCGGAACGAAATTGTCCACTCGTCTTATCCAGTTCAATAGCCCCGCCGCAATGATCGAAGTGCAGGTGCGTAAGAAACACATCGGTGATATCGGAGCGGTGAAAGCCGAGGCGTTCCAACGATTTGTCGAGTGTTGCATCACCGTGGAGGTAATAGTGCGAAAAGAACTTCTCGCTTTGCTTGTTGCCAATACCGGTGTCGATCAACGTGAGACGCTTTCCATCTTCCACTAGCAGGCAACGCATAGCCATATCGATAAGGTTGTTGCTATCGGCAGGATTTGTTTTTTGCCAGATACTCTTGGGTACCACGCCAAACATGGCGCCGCCGTCGAGCTTGAAATGACCGGTTTCGATGGAGTGAAGTTTCATGGGGCGAAGATAAGGGGGACTGGGGACTGGGGACTGAGGACTGAGGACGGGAGACGGAGGACGGGGGACTCATTTACTTTCTCGCTTTGGGATTGAAAAGGTAGAGAGTGGATTGTATCAACTACAGCAATTTTGAGATGCAAAGAGTGAAGTGTTTTTTGTCGTAACGAACAAATTCATCCATGTATTAAATAATACCTTCGCGTGCGATTAACCGATATCCATTCTTATGAAGTCAAGCATACTCATTCTCATTTGTCTTTGCATTTCACTCGATTTCTTTGCTCAGTGCGATCAACCGGGTGTTTTCTGTCAGACCGATACCCTTCACTACTCATGCTCTGGAACCCTCATGGATGCCGGTGGAAATGGTCCTTATCCCGACATCTCCTCTATGCTAACGATTTGTCCGGACGCTGCCGGTTTGCGTTCTCAGATTTTCTTCACTGAATTTGATTTGCAGCCGGGAATCGATGGACAGGGAGCACATAAGCTTTACATCTATGACGGGCCGAATACTTCCTCTCCCCTTCTGGGTGTTTTCGAAGCTAACGAATTGGCAGGAGTAACACTATCAGCAACCAACATCAATATCAATGGTTGCCTTCTTCTTCTTTTTGACGTCGAGAACACTCCAAATCAAGGACATTCCGGATGGTCTGCATCGGTATCATGTGTTGAACCTTGCACACCACCAAGTATTTCATTTACTACAAACGCTACTGCCCAGGACCAGGGTCTTCATCTTTTTTGTGATGGCGACGTGGTTGAACTAGATGCATCGAGCTCATCCGCTGCACCCGGACATACCATTAGTTCATATGCTTTCAACTTCGATGATGGTTCACCAATTGAAAACATGGCAACTGTGATTCATAGCTACAATTATCCGCAGATATTCGAAGTCGAACTAACCGTTACCGACGATGTTGGATGTGTTTCCGATACGGTCATATCGGTTGGCATGCTCGCCCCTGCTCAAATCAACTTGCCCGATGTAAATGCGATATGTACCGGTGGCGACTCGTTGCTGGTTGCGGAATATGCCCCACAATCCATATCCAACATACCACTAAACATTAATCCCGACACTCTTTTTCTCGCTGATGGCGCCGGATTTAGTTTCACGAGTACGATACACGTCGAAAATTTCGATGATGGTGAAACGATTACATCATGCGACCAATTCAATTCCATCTTGGTGAATATGGAGCACAGCTACATGGGAGATTTGAATATCGCCCTGGAATGCCCCTCAGGTATTCAGGTCAATTTGGTAACACACGGAATTAACGGAGGTGGGGCAACTTACCTAGGATTGCCCTTTGATTTTGATACCTCGGAAGTGGGCACGGGTTGGGATTATTCCTGGAGCCCCGATGCGGAAAATGGCACATGGGGCGAAGGAGTAAGTGCCGGCAACACGATTCCAACTAATAATGATTGGCCTTCATTTTCATTAATCCCCGGTAACTACTCATCGCAGGATGATCTATGCAACTTCATCGGTTGTCCCTTCAACGGTACCTGGACACTGATTATAACCGACAACTTTGCATCCGATAACGGATATCTTTTCAATTGGTCGGTGGACCTCGAGGGAAGTCTGAATGGTGTGACACCGATTTACTACACACCATCCATCGATGCAGGAATTACCGGTTCCTATTGGAGTGGTGCTGCAATTGAAACTATTACTGCGGATGGAGACAGCATAACCATCAACACCAATTTGGAAGGTGTTGTTGAGTTAAACTACACCACCATCGACAACGTAGGTTGTGCTACATCCGAATCAATGGAAGTGTCGGTTACCTCCGATTTTTTCGATATCATATTGGAGGACACCTTGTTTTACGACTTTTCTGTTTTTCCTCAACTACCATACGTAAATGCCTATCTCACGAATTGGGCATTGGAAGCGGGAGCTCAGTGGGAATGGTGGCCAGGCGATGGTCTGCAATTCCCCAATAGTCCGTTCACTTTTGTTTCGATTCCGAATGACAACGAATACTATGTTGTCAACGT
>JBKCGW010000360.1:0-6542 GCA_046303175.1 Flavobacteriales bacterium | reverse complement strand
ATGTTTGGGGTGATCGTTGTCGATGAGAAGGACTATTCGATTATAGGTCAAACCGATTTTGATGGATTGTTTAGTATTAAAATTCCTGATGCAAATGAGCACACGTTCAAATTTAGTCTACTTGGTTACGAGGAATTGATTGAATCAATCACCGTAACGGGCGGTGAAACGATCAATAATGAGTATACGATGGTGGAAAAGTCTCTCATTAGCAACGAGGTACAAATTCAAGCCAAGGCCATTCGTTCAGCCGATACCTACATGGAGAAAATCAAGATGAATTCAACAACCTCACTTGATTATATTTCTTCTGCAACCATCAAGAAAACGGGAGATAGTAACGTATTGAACGCAGTGGCCCGTGTCTCAGGAGTTTCGACCAGTGGTGGACTGATTACCGTTCGGGGTATTGGTGACCGCTATGTGAAGACGATGCTCAACGGCAGTCGCATCCCAACACTCGATCCACTGACCAACAACATCAAACTCGACATTTTCCCTGCAAGTTTGGTCGACAACATCGTTATTACGAAGACAGCTAGTCCCGATTTGCCGGGCGATTGGTCGGGTGCATATATCTCTGTTGAAACCAAGGATTATCCCGATCAGCTTACGGTAAATATAGAGAGCCAATTCGGATACAACCCTCAATTTACCTTTCAAGACTTTGTAACCTCGGACCGCAGCACGACAGATTGGCTTGGATACGACAATGGCTTGCGCACACGCACCGGCAATGACATTATAGCCCCGAATTTAAATCCCGGTGGCTACCAGGAAATGGTTGCGCTAGGCTTGGGTAATTACTTCAACTCAATGGGTATTACAGGCTGGATCGATGGAAACGCTCAGGCAGATACCTATTTCCGAATGGGCTTAGTACAATTGGGTTTATTGCCGGCTGCATTGATGAACGACCCTGTTGCTTACCAAGAGGCAATGGCGACGTACAACACCACCTATAAGCCGCAGGCCTACCGTACCATCAATCCGAATAATACGGATTATAATAATGGTTTTTCTAACAACTGGACAACCAAATTTCGAAAGGCTCCGCTTTCCTTCTCACAGAATGTTAGCTTCGGAGATCAGCGAACGTTGTTTGGTCGCCCACTTGGTTTCTTCGTAGGTATTCGCTACGGTAACAGTTACCGATACGACCCCGATGGTATCTCGCAGCGTATTCTCGATGAACAACAAGGGTATCGCATTGAAACTTCCGACCAAACTCTCATTAGCCGCGAAACCCACTCATGGAGTGGTTTGATGAATTTGGCCTATAAGCTTAACGACCATAATAAAGTATCGTTCTTGTTTATGCCTAACATCATTGGCAATAACGATGTAGCTGCCTTCACGAATATTCCCATTGAAGAGAACGGCGTTATTCTGCAAGATGAATTGACAGCTCGGCGCAACATCTTCTACGAACAGCGTAAGCAGTTGATATATCAGTTCTCTTCAAGCCATTTCATTCCTTCGCAAAAAATCAAAATTGAAAGTGCGGCTTCATATACCGATGGATCTTCAGTCGCTCCCGATTTCCGTACCACAGAGTACACCTTTTTCCGAAACGACCCATCGAGCATAGGTTTCTATCCTACCGTTGGTGATGGTATTCGAAGGTTCTATCGTTACCTCGACGAGAACTTGTTGGATGCTCGTATCAGTGCAGAGATTCCTTTGAGCAAAGAGGCAGGCAAGGAATCTAACAAATTGAAAGTTGGTGGAGCAACACTCTATAATTACCGTAAAATCGATAATGAAGAATATCGTGTGTTTTTGGGTAATGGCGCTGTGCCAACTCTCCAATCGACGGATATTGACGCATACATGGCCGATCGCTTTACGATGACCGATTCACTCATCGACTTCTACTATGTTTCGATGGACGAAGATCGCAACCACAGCTTTGGTCATAGCCGCATCGATGCTGGTTTTGCAATGGTGAGCTGGGATTTGACCCCGAACTTGAAATTCTCCGGCGGTGCCCGAGCAGAGCATACTTCCATCTTCACCGATGTAGATAAGTTCTACCGTGAAGGGTACGTGCGCGATGATCCACGTCGAGCCAATGTGACCAACTTCCCGAATGTAAATGCAGTTGACATCAACGAGTGGCATGTGTTACCAAGCGGTAGTCTTATTTACAAGTTGGAGACAAATAAATTGGAGCGCGTGAATGTGCGATTAAATTACAGCCAGTCGCTTGCGCGTCCGAGCATCCGCGAGCTGAACGATGCTGCTATTCTGGATAATGAGTTCCGCCAATTCATCTATGGTAACTCCGATTTGAAAGTAGCTGAAATTACGAATTACGATTTCCGCACAGAGGCCTACTTCAAGAATGGCGATAATGTTTCGATGAGTTTGTTCTACAAAGACTTCAAGAACCACATTGAAATGGGATTCGGTAACGTAGGTATTACGTGGGAGAACGTTCCCGAGTCGAATGTAGTAGGGGTGGAGCTTGAAGGTAAAAAGGATATCGGTAAATCACTGGAGTTCCGCGGAAACGTGACGCTCGTTAGATCAGAGTCGCAATTCGTTCGTAAGGATTTCAGCATTGTGGATGGAAAGAAGTTCTACTTGCCTATAGACACCATTTATCGCCCCATGTTTGGCCAGGCGCCTTATCTGGTGAATGCGATGCTTTCTTACAAGGCAGATTCATTGGGATTGACAGCTACGTTGAGTTACAATGTGCAAGGAGAACGATTGGTTATTACTGGAGCATTTAAGGGATGGGCAGACGTATACGAGCTGCCTCGTCACTTGCTCGATTTCAAAGTGTCAAAGAAGTTGGGCGAGCACATCACGGCAAGCTTAACGGTTCGCGACATTCTTAATGCACCAGTTTTGCGCGCCTACGATTTGCCAACCGGTTGGTTTGATTTCGATCGTTTCCGCTACGGAACCACGTATTTATTGAGTATCGGATATAAACTCTGAGAAGCCCTATGAAAAGTATTTTTATATTCACTCTGATCTTGCTTTCGAGTATAGTAACCAGAGCTCAGTTGGAAGGTTTATTCATCGAAACCTATTACGTTTCCGATTCCTTGGATGCTACCGATACCATTGGTGGTCGCTTGCAAGAGGGGGAGACTACCTATCGCGTGTTTCTGGATGTTGCACCGGGTTCAAAGGTGTTGTCTTTATTCGGTGATGCCGAGCATCCATTTGAGATCGGAAGCACACGCAGATTCTTTAATAATGTAGATGGGGCGACCTTTGGATATGACATTCCCAAGGTTTCTTATGAATCGAATACAGTAGGGTTGGACTCTTATATTACAATTGGAAAGAATGGATTTCAGGGGCTTCGTAATTTCTATGGACTACCCAAAACACAGGATGATGACGGGTCTTTTATTGGTGGATTGAATAACGACGGAGGGAGTGAATTCATTGAAGGTGGTTTGCTCGTGAATGAAGATCCTGCTGCAGGTATACCTTTAACGATTGCAGATGGAATGGATACATTGAATCTCAACATTGCCGACTGGTTTTCATTCGGAATAGTTGACTTTGCAAGTGGATTGGACTCTACTATTTTTAGTGTGAATGCGGTTGATTCTGTTTTTTCTTCTTCGCAATTTGTATTGCAATGCGAAGGTGTATACGGAGTGATTCCGGATAGTAACTTAGTGCTGGTAGCGCAGCTCACCACACTCGGTGAGATTTCCTTGCGCTTGAATGCGGTTGTGTTGTCACCTGCAGGTGATACACTCACGTACGTTGGTACGAATGAGGTTGGAATGCCCAATCAGTTCTTTGCTCCTTATTTGGTATATCCTCAAGTATGTGGTTGCATGGATCCCGATTACCTTGAGTTCAGCGCTGATTATGCATGCACAGAAGACGGTTCATGCCAAACGCCCATTGTATTCGGTTGCACTGATACACTTGCCTGTAATTACAATCCATTGGCCAACTTCAATATTCAAAATACGTGTTGTTACCCGGGATTTTGCCAGGAGCGCGATTTGGAAGAGGTATGCCCGCAACTGAAAGGGGAATCGTTCGACTTCAAGATTTATCCTAATCCGGTAATGGAGTCAACGTTTGTTCAAGTGATTAGTGGTGTTACTTCTGATTTGATTATCGAGATAACTGACTACAACGGGGGTGTCGTGTTCTCCGAGAATGTATCGCAAGCTCCGCTGAACTACAGCACGCAGATTGATTTTTCAGATAAACCTTCGGGTATATACCTCGTGCGGGTAACCGGTGTAGAAGGAGTTAAAAATGGTATGCTCGTTAAACTATGATTCGGACCATGAAATACGGAATTATTGCTTGTTTGATAGGTGCTACTCTTCTTTTGCAATCAGGATGTAAAAAAGAAGAGGAAACACCCTACGTCATTGAACGCTCATCGGTGGAAGATATCGACGGGAATGTTTACGAAACAGTGAAGATTGGCAATCAGTGGTGGATGGCTGAAAATCTTCGCGTGTCTCATTTCAATGATGGTACACCATTGCAATTCGTACCTGTAATATCGGGCGCTGATAGTGCATGGGCCATGGCCGATTCTGCAGCGTATTGCTTCATCAACGATTCTTTGTTTGGTAAGCTATACAATGCATACGCATTGACCGGCGACAAGAACATTGCACCGGAGGGCTGGCACGTGCCGACCGATGAAGAATGGATGGAGTTGGAAAAAACACTGGGCATGTCTGCTACTGAAGTTCTTCAAACAGGATGGCGCGGCAACGAGGAAGCCAACTTGCTTACCTCTCAATACAATCAAGGCTGGCCTGCCAACGACCAAGATGCCGGTTTGTATGGAAGCGATTATTATGGTTTTAATGCATTGCCTTCGGGAGTGCGAGGCCATGACGGTCGAACAAATACCCAGAGTAATTCGGCTTGGTGGTGGTGCAACTCAACCGCTAATGGTCAAAATTATTATCGCACCATCGATACCTATCATCAACGCATATTTCGTCAGGTTACATTGCCTGCTTACGGCATGAGCATTCGCTGCATAAAAGACTAATCCATGAAAACTACTCTATACATTCTTCTTTTCGTTTTGTCTTGTGACGCAATTGCGCAGGATACCTTGAGCAAATGGTCATGGGGTGTGGTTGGCGGTGTTGAACGCATGGGCCGCAGCTTAACAGACACAGGCGACAACCAAGATGCGGTTGACCAGTGGAACTCCCTAGAAGAGAATGTGTGGCGTCTCACCGGAGGTGTGCGAGTGCAGCGCGCACTATCGAATCATCTTTCCGTTTATACAGGTTTGAATTATGCTGATCGTGGCTTCCGTATCGACACTTTGCAAGATGCCGGAATTAATACGCTGGATTTTCACTTTCGCTATGTTGAACTTCCGGTAGGAGTTTTTTTCAGTGGTTTGACTTTCGGGAAGAATTCATTGTTGGCAGGAGCTGCTATGAACGTTGGATTCGCTATCAACGATCGTTTGTATTATAACAAGAACGGACAAACAGCACAATTTGAAATGGAGGCCGTTTCGAATTTGAATCCAGTGGTTTTGAATGTTAGCGCAGCGTTAGGTGTTCGTCGAACTATAACCAATACTGCAAACCTCGATATCTATTTCAATGGCAATCAATCACTGTCGCCACTTGCTCACGGAACTTTAGAACGCCGATTGAATTCCGTTGGATTAGTCCTTGCCGTTACCTCTTCATTCTAATGTTAGGGGAGTGTTTTGTGTAGATGCGAAACTGTCAATTGTGTGTTACGTATGTTTCTTGAAATCCCTCTCACAGCAAGCAATTCGGAAGCATTTCTTTAAAAAAAGCGTAATAGATGCATCATCTTGAATGCATGAATGGAAGCACATCTTCGCCACGCAAATTTCCATTAATTAACTTAATTCAAAATCCAAAATGAAAATGCATTTTACTAAGGCTTTTGCTACAGCTGCATTGCTTTTTGCCGGTTTCGCCGGTTCTGCTCAAACTAACTTGGGTGCCGATTGTGGTTGCCCTGCAGTTGGTTCACGTACTACTGTAAACGTTACATCATTGGCTGGTGCATCTGCAATCGCAGGTGACCCTGATGCTTTCCGTTTAACTGCAGGTGCTACTTTCACCTGTAACAACACGTACATCCTCGACAAGAAGATTTACGTTCCTGCTGGCCAGACTTTGAACATTGCTCCTGGTACTGTAATTAAGGGTGCTGCTGCTGCTACTGCTGCTGACCAAACTGCTTTGGTTGTTGAACGCGGTGGTAAAATCATCGCTTCTGGTACTGAGTCTTGCCCAATCGTTTTCACTGCTAATGCTGATCCAATGGACGGTACATACTCTGTAGCAACTATCGGTTCATGGGGTGGTGTAGTTATTCTTGGTAAGGCTACCAACAACTTGGTTGCTGCTAACACACCACAGACTTTCGGTTCGAAAGTAGGTATGGGTGTTGGTCTTGGTTTGATCGAAGGTTTCAACAACACAGGTGCTCAAAACCGTTATGGTGTGTTGCAGTCTGGTTCAGTTGCTGACGAAACTATCGGTGCATTCGATGACAACGATAACAGCGGTGTTATGAAG
>JBKCGW010000359.1:0-2008 GCA_046303175.1 Flavobacteriales bacterium | reverse complement strand
CAGCACTTTCAAGGAAAGCGAAACCGCCCGAGCCAACGCACTTCAGGCTTCTATCGCATCAATCGACCAAGCACAGCAAGCCAATAATTACGATGCTACTGTAGCAGCTCTCACCGCAGAGAAAGATCGTCGCACGGCAATACGCAATGGTGTTGAGGGCAGCCCAATCGAGCAGATGTCGGCCAAAACCAAGTCGCTTGAAAATGAGCGCGCCAAAATGGAAACTCAGTTAACTACGTTGCGCGAAACGGAAAAAAGTAAGAACAGACAGGTTACTCGTTTGAAAGAGTACATTGCTGACCCTGGTATTAAGCAAGCTGATAAAGCCGCCTATCAAAACGAATTGGCAACAGCCGAATCGGAGTTGCAGATTATCCGTCGCGACCTATCAAAACAACTCGATACCTTCAATAAATCAGAAGAGACCATTGCCGCATCCTATGCTGAAGCCGCATTCTTCAAAATGGTAAACGACGATTCTTCAGCCGGATTAGCCACTGAGGATATGGTTCGCCTTACCCCTACTGAACGTGATCTGTTGGGTATGTCTATTGCTGCGCTCGACACACGCGTTTCACAACTCGAAGTTACAGACCCGCAAATGTTGGCAATGTTGGGCGAGCAAGCCGGAGCTGAACGCTCAGGACCTGAAGTTGCCTTGAATACAACCGGAAGCGAAGTAAAGACAACCGCTGTTATCCCAACTGTTGAAGCAACTCCGCAACCCCTTACCGGCGAAACAGCCCAATTGCGTTCAATTACCGAAGAACGTTTGGCCATTGTCAACACACGTTCGGAGCTTGCACCTGCACGCACGATGATTCTGCGCGATGCTTTCAACGAAACCAACGAAAAGATTGCCATGCTCGAAGCGAAGTTGCTGGATGGTCAGATTTCAGCCGCCGAACGCGGAACGCTTGAAAACATGAAGAGCTATCAATCGGTTTTGGCGCAAGACCTTGCGGCAGCAGAGGCCGCAAGTCCTGAAGTTAGCTCGGAAGATGTTCGTGAAGTATGCAAGGTCGTTTCACCTAACTACGAGACTACCCTCTTGGCTATTGAAAACGAAGATTTGAATGAGATTGAGCGCGCAGAAAAGCGCATGGCATACAAAAGCGGTATGATTCAACAAATCAATCAGCGCCAGCTTGCCAATACTCGCTCTTTGAAAACACTCAACATCAATTCATCGGATGAGAATTCGCTGAAGGAGTCGGAGCGTCTTGGAAACGAGGACGTGCAAATGGCTGCAGCCCTCGAGTCACTTATGGCCGAAGCCAATCATGTAACTCCGTTGCAGGCAGGATTCGAACTTGAGAATAAATCAATTATAGAAAGCGATGAGGTGTTCTCCAAGAAGCTGGAAGATCAATTGGTGCTTGGTGACCAGTACCTGGCATCCTTGCAAAGTTTTGAGAGCCGCTTATTGCAAACCATGAACAATGCTACTCCGGCAGAACGCGAGCAGCTCGAAATCGAACTACAGTCAATTGCAGAGCAGCGTCAGATTGTCGAAGCCAAGCAAATCGCATATCGTCACGACTTGGAATTAGCCGCTTCAGCTTCTGATCCTGCAGAGAGTGAAGTAATCGCCGACTCAGTTGCAGCGGTTACGGTGGATGAACTCAACCCACTTGCCAATCCTGCTCAACCGGAAAACAACAACACGTTGCGTGTAGAAGAAACAGCAGTGAACGAAGTGGTTGAAACAACCTCTCCTGCCGCTGAAGCCGCGACCGAAAATGAAGTTGCCAAGAACGAAGCAACCACTGAAGTTGAAAGCACAGTTGTTACTGAAGAAGCCTCAAAAAGCACAGTAACTGAAAATACAAGCGCAGAGAACGCGGCAACCACTGTCTCGGATGCAGCTATCAATACAGTTAAAACTGAAGTGACTGAAACAACCGTAACCGAAGAAGTAAACGTGCCGGTGCAAACTGCAGAAAATGCAACAGCGGTTGCAAGCGAAGCTACTAACGCTGCAACTGAAACTACTGAAGCAACAACC
>JBKCGW010000358.1:0-1477 GCA_046303175.1 Flavobacteriales bacterium | reverse complement strand
ATCGGTGCAGGAGCTTCCTTCCGGACTTTATCGTGTATTGATTACCGGTGGCGAAAAGAAATACCAAGCGAAGGTCATTCGTCGATAATTTCCATTTATGTCAGCGAAGTCTCTTGCAGCGAAATTGTATGCGCGTCTGGTGTATAAAAGCATTCAGCGCGATGCTGCACGAGCAGTGGAATGTCAGGATGCGGTTATGCGCATGTTGTTGAAGAGCGGAAGTAAAACGGCATTTGGCGGCGATCACCGATTGTTGGATGTGCAGAGTTATGACGAGTGGAAGCAAGCAATGCAGGTAGTTGAATACGAGGCGCTGACTTTCTACATCGAACGAGCGAAGGCAGGTGAGCGCGATGTGCTGTGGCCGGGCAAACCGAAGTATTTCTGTAAAACCAGCGGTACAACCAGCGGCACGAAGTACATACCGCTTACGCACGATTCGATGCCTAATCACATCGGCACAGCGCGCAATGCGTTGTTGAGTTATATCGCAGAAACCGGCCGTTCAGAGTTCACATCGGGTAAGATGATTTTTCTGCAGGGAAGTCCCAAGATGGATCTGTTGCCTAGCGGAATTCCCTACGGTCGCTTATCCGGAATTGTCGCCAATCACGTGCCCGCTTATCTGCAGAAGAATCGAATGCCATCCTACCAAACGAATTGCATCGAAGATTGGGAAGAGAAGGTGAATCGCATAGCGGATGAAACGCTGCGCGAGCGTATGACCTTGATAAGCGGCATACCCAATTGGGTGCAGATGTATTTCGAAGTGTTGTTGAAGAAATCGGGCAAGCAGAACATTCGTGAAGTATTTCCCGACTTCGATTTGTTTGTGTATGGTGGAGTGAACTTCGAGCCATACCGAGCGCGGTTTGAGCAGCTCATTGGCAAGCGCATACCCATCATCGAGTTGTATCCCGCGAGCGAAGGATTTCTTGCGTTTCAAGATTCACAAGAGGCCGATGGATTGTTGTTGAACACCAACAATGGAATTTTCTTTGAGTTTATTCCGGCCGATGAATATTTCAATGAGCTTCCGACGCGCTTGTCGTTGCGCGAGGTGAAAATTGGAGTGAACTATGCGCTTGTGTTGAGTAATAATGCGGGTTTGTGGAGTTACAGCATTGGCGATACTGTAAAATTCACGTCGTTGGATCCGCCTCGCATCAAGGTGACGGGCCGCATCAAGCATTTCACCAGCGCATTTGGCGAACACGTGATTGCGGAGGAAGTAGAAGGAGCGATGATTGAAGTGTGTGGTGCGTTGGGAATAGAGGTGAACGAATTTCATGTGGCTCCGATGGTTGCGCCTTCTTCGGGCTTGCCCTATCATGAGTGGTTGATTGAGTCTGATAGTGAGATTGGGGAGGATAAGCGCAAGCAGATGGCCGCGTTGCTCGATGCGTCGATGCAGCAGCGCAATATCTATTACCGCGATTTGATACAGGGCGGTGTGCTTCGACCGGCCGTTTTGACG
>JBKCGW010000357.1:0-1853 GCA_046303175.1 Flavobacteriales bacterium | reverse complement strand
TCCGACACCAAATGCCCAGATTTGTTCGAACGTGCACAACATAAACCCCCGCCGACAAGCGTGCCTGCCGACCATGCCTCACTTAGGATGGAGATTCTGGGAAGGTTAATGGTATTTATTTCATTTTGCCACGGTTGAGCCAACACCACATCTGCCGTATCGTAAACACCTAGCTAGGTACTGTCGAGTTGTAACGGATCCAAAATATAGCTGTGCAACAATTCATTGTAGGATTGATTGGTCACACTCTCCGCGATCATGCCGGCTAGCGAATAGTTTGTGTTGCAGTAATTCCACCCGGCTCAAAAAGGGGAATTCCAATCCACGTCATCAGCTCTTCTGCCGTAAAAATGCGATTCAGATCAGTAAGCAATTTATTCGTGAAGGGAATCTTGTATCAGCAGAAGGTTGTCTTCAATCAGTTTTAGTATCAATACATCCGTAAAGAGTTTGGTATTGCTTCCAATGCCGAAAACCATTTCTGTGCTGATGGGAACACCATCTTCAGATATACCGGTTAACTCAAATACGCCACCGCCAACACCGCCTGCGAAACCATCATCATAAGATACATATGCTTCCAGGAGGGGTGATTTTCCGTGTGAGCTAAGGCTTGAGGATTGTGTAAGATGAGGTAAACAACGTAGGCCCCCCACAGGCACATACCTGCGCCGAGCCACTTCAGGATGAGGGCATTACCGGTAAACCAACCCAATTTCAATCCTATGGGCAAAAGGAGAAAGGGCGCAAAAAAGAAGGGGGCTATTATCCATGCTGCGCGATGAACGCCAAAGCGAACGGGAAGTGTTTTACAACCGTGCGCCGCATCGCCTTTGATGTCGGAAAAATCTTTGGTGGCAGAAGCGCCCAAAAGAAACAAGCCGTAGATACTACCGATGATCCATGGCTCCGCGGTATCCACACTACTTAATACCGACCATCCGGCGACTTTTAACAGCATTCCGCGTGGTATAGCAATGGTGAGCGCAGCCCATAACCAATGCCGCTTGGTGCGCAACGGCGGCGCTGAATAAATAATGGTTGCCAATGCGGCAATGACAACTAATAAGAAAAAGATCGCATTCACACATGCGGCCAATGCCAGTGAAAGCGCGTAAAGCCCAATTGAATATCGAAGAGCCAATGCCATGCTCACACGCCCCGATGGCAAGGGACGTTCCGGCTTGTTGATGCGGTCGATATCCAGGTCGTAAATTTCATTGATGATGTTGGAGGCCGCATTGAGCGCCATGGCCGATACCATAGATAAAATCATCAGTGCTACACGATCTCCCACGAGCATAGAAGCCTTTGCCATTGGCCAAGCAAGCAAGGATCCACATAGAATGCCAATGCCGGGTGCCAACAGTGTGTAGGGTCTGCAGAGTTGGATGAACGTGCGCATGGGTGCAAAATACTGCTGCTTCCTTTTCGCTGAGCACTATATTGCCGATACAATTCAGGATGATGAATACAACCGATGAACGTTATGCTCGAGGAAAGCAGCTCCTCGATGAACTTATGCAAGGAAAAGGAAGCGAATTGATTGAGCGCATGAGCGCTGCTTCCTCCGATTTAGCAGAGCTTACAGTCGCTTTCCCGTTTGGCGAGATTTACTCGCGTCCGGGGCTCGACCTACGTTCCCGTGAGTTAGTTACACTCAGCGCGCTCATTGCGCTGGGCGCATGGCCTCAATTCAAAGTTCACGTGCGTGGAGCATTGTCTGCCGGCTGCACCACCACCGAAATCAAGGAGGTCATCATTCAACTGGCTGTATACGCCGGTTTTCCGGCGGCACTCAATGCTATGCAAGCTGCAGGCGAGGTGTTTGAGGAGTTGCAGATGCCGTAGGT
>JBKCGW010000356.1:0-14437 GCA_046303175.1 Flavobacteriales bacterium | reverse complement strand
CCGTGTAGACATGTCACAGCAATCGGGTTTCACAACCCCGGAAGTGAATGGCTCCTTCAACCAATGGTGTGGTAACTGTTTTCCTATGACAGATGCCGATGGCGATAACATGTGGGAAGCCACTACCGACTTGGCGGCCGGAACCTATGAATATAAATTCTCGGCCGATGGTTGGGGTACACAAGAGACACTTTTGCCGGGTAGTGCATGCACGGTGACCAACTTTGGATTTACGAACCGCACATTATCTGTTACGGCCGATGCGGTGTTGCCGGTAGTATGCTGGGGAAGCTGCACCGATTGCGCGTCGACACCCAACGTTTACACAGTAACCTTTCAGGTGGATATGAACGGCGTGAGTGGTTTCACTACACCGGAAGTGAATGGCTCGTTCAACGGATGGTGTGGTAACTGCACGGCGATGTTTGATCCTGAGGGTGACAATATCTGGTCTGTATCGGTGGACTTGCAAGAAGGTTCTTATGAGTTTAAATACTCAGCTGACAACTGGACTTCACAAGAAACGCTCGTTCCGGGTAGTCCATGCACCGTCACTACCGATCAGTTTACCAATCGCACAATCAACGTTGATAGCGATATCACGCTTGAGCCAGTATGTTGGGGAAGTTGCGCTGCATGTGGACAAAGCACAGGTCCGTTCAATGTGACCTTCGCAGTGGATATGTCGCAGGTAGGATTCACTTATACCACTCCCGAGGTGAACGGTTCATTCAACAACTGGTGTGGAAACTGTGCACCATTGGCCGATGCGGATGGCGACAATATTTGGACGATTACCATTGCTTTGCCGGTGGGAGTTCACTCATACAAATTCTCGTATGACACCTGGGCAGGACAAGAAGAATTGATTCCGGGCAGCCCATGCACACTAACCGAGTCGGGCTTCACGAACCGTACGATCGATGTAACCGAGAACGTTGAGTTGACGGAAGTATGTTGGGGCAGCTGTGAAGCGTGTGTTGTGAGTGTGGATGAAACCAACTCATCAAACTTGAATGTTTATCCTAACCCGGCTTCGGACGTATTGACTATCGCTTCAAGCAATGATGGAACAACTCGCGTAACGATTACGGACATGGCCGGTCGCACGGTGCAAGCTACCACGCTTAACTCAGCGCGTCGCACACAGCTCGATGTGAGTATGCTACCTGCCGGCACCTATGTAGTGACCATTGAGAACAATACAGAACTGCTTCGTCGCGCAGTTCAGCTCGTGAAGTAAGAATTGATATAAGGAATGAAAAAGCCCCGCAATAGCGGGGCTTTTTTTATGCGCTAAGGGCGATGTGCGATGTGCGAGGTCTATTGTATCGGTTTGTTTGATTATTATTATTATCCGATATTTGCCGCATGGATTGGAAAACACATCCTTGGGGTCAAGAAAAACTGCAGCCTTTTTTGGAACGAGTCGAGCAAAAGAAAACTCGATTGGCCAGCTTGCGCCCTATTCCTTCGATTGCGTTAGAGAAACTGCGGGAGAGTATCATGTTGGAATGGACCTATCATTCGAATGCAATTGAAGGCAATACTATCACGCTGCAAGAGACAAGAGTTATTCTTTCAGATGGATTAACGGTTGGAGGGAAAACACTGCGTGAGCATTTTGAAACGTTGAATCACCATGAAGCAATTGCCACACTTGAGGCAATGGTGCGCAACGATTATCAATTAAAGGCTGCAGATATTTTGAGCATTCACTCGTTGGTTTTACAGCGAATAGAGAAAGATTTTGCAGGCCGCTACCGCAATGCCGGAGTGCGAATTACAGGCGCCAATTTTACACCTCCCAACGCACGTAAAGTGGATGATTTGATGGAAGAGCTTATAGCGTGGGCAAACGAAAAAAATGAAATTCCGGTGGTTGTGAAAGCCATGATCTTTCATCACCGCATGGTATGGATTCATCCTTTTTTTGACGGTAATGGAAGGACGGTTCGCCTGATGTTTAATCTGTTATTGATGAATGCAGGATATCCACCTGCTATCATTTTACAGCAAGATCGAAAGAAGTATTACGATGCACTGAACAAAGCCAACCAAGGAAACTATGAGAAGTTGATGTTATTGATTTTGCAGGCGCTAGAGCGCTCAATCGATATTTATTTGAGTCACTTGGACAACAGTCATGATGCATATCGCCCCATTTCCGGGATATTGGAAGAGATGGATGTTCCTTATGGTCAAGAGTATGTGAGCTTGCTTATTCGAAGAGGAAAAATTCCAGGCTATAAAGAAGGTCGCAATTGGTTGACGACGGAAGAGGCTGTGCAGGCATATGTGGGAAGAAAAAGTTAGCCGCTACTTAATATTATATCACACCTTCAATTCAGCCCACCGCTTCAGCGGTGGGAAAATAATTGTGCTCGATTTTTCATTCTATTTCCCACGGCTGAAGCCGTGGGCTAATCAGAAACTTCGGATTACTCTAGCTCAAAAAGCGAAACATAAACCCAAGCCCTGAATCCCTACAAGCCTACAATCCTATTTCCCCCCCTAAAAATCAAACACAAACCCTCTGTCCCGATATTTCTCAAACAACTTAGCATCGAATGCATAGAGCTGTGAGGGACGGTGACGCACGTTCTGTTGCGTCTCTGTGAGTTTTTTGAGGAACTTGACGTGCTGAATTTTCTTGCGGAAATTACCCTTGTCGAACTTTCTGCCAAGAATAGCTTCAAATACATCCTGAAACTCAGTGATGGTGAATTTCTCGGGTATTACGCGAGTCCAAATAGGCTCTTCAGCAATCAACGTTTTTAAACGTTCGAACGAGGCATCCAAAATTTCGCGGTGGTCGAAGGCGAGCTTCGGCAGCTTGCTCAGGCTGTGCCACTTGGTTTGTTTAGCCCAGTGAGAAGCCATTGGATGAATGTCGGTGAGTTCTACCAACGCCATATAGCCGATGGTGATAACACGTCCCAACGGGTGACGATTTACGGCACCAAAGGTTTGAACCTGTTTCATGCCTACATCGTCGATGGATGTGAGGTCTTGCAACACGCGGTATGCAGCCGTATCGAGGTCTTCGTGCGGATAGACCAGATCACCGGGTAAGGCCCAAAAGTTTTCGAATGGCTCGGCACCTCGTTGAATGAGCAACACTTTTAAGTCGCGTTCATGATATCCGAATATTACACAGTCCACAGAAAAGGCCGACTTGAAGAAGGCGTCAATAGGAATGGAATACATATCCTCCGATTGTGTGGCTTTGGGTATTGGCTTTTGTATTTTTTCCATTTCGAAAGCGAGGCGCGAAAATAATAAAATAGCGATGTAACATCACTACATCATGATGTGGTTCGAAATTAATTCAAATCCGCAATAAACCAATCATTTTGTAAAGATGACAATTACTCTATATTCGCCACAAACAAAGTTCACATGAATCTTAAAATTACCCAAACACTTCTTATTGCTTTCGCCTCGATTCTAAGTCTGTCGGCCGGAGCGTTCAACATTACATTTCGCGTTGACATGTCGCAGCAAAGCAACTTCACCACCCCTGAAGTCAACGGCTCATTCAACGGCTGGTGCGGCGGATGTTTCCAAATGACCGACGCTGATGGCGATAACATTTGGGAAGCAACCACCGATCTGGCTGCCGGTAACTATGAGTACAAATTCGCAGCCGACAGCTGGTTATCGCAAGAAAACCTGGTTCAAGGCAGTCCTTGCACGGTCACCAATTTTGGTTTTACCAACCGTTCATTGGTAGTCACAGAAGATACAGTGTTGCCTGTGGTGTGCTGGGGCGCTTGTGTAGATTGTGCCGCTGCTCCTGTGTTTTATGATATCACATTTCAACTGGATATGAGCGAACAAACAGGCTTCACAACTCCTGAGGTGAATGGTGTGTTCAACGGCTGGTGCGGTAACTGCACTGCTATGCAAGATAATGATGGTGATGGAATCTGGGCTATCACTGTTTCACTTCAACCGGGTACTTACGAATACAAGTTCAGTCACGACAACTGGTCAGGACAAGAGACTCTCACTCCGGGTTCTTTGTGCACAATCACAACCGGGGAGTTTACCAATCGTCTCCTTACCGTGACCCAAGACGAAGTTCTTCCTGCAGTATGCTGGGGAAGTTGTGCTGAATGCGGTGCTAACACCGGTCCATTTGATGTAACTTTTAGTGTAGATATGAATGGAGTTGCTTTTCCTTTTACTACACCTGAAATCAACGGTACGTTCAATGGTTGGTGCGGTAACTGCGCTGCGATGAGCGATGCGAATGGTGACAATGTTTGGTCGATTACCATTCCATTGCAGGCGGGCATCTACGAATACAAATTTTCGCACGATAACTGGTCGGGCCAGGAAGCACTCACTGTAGGTTCATCTTGCACTGCTACAAATCCTGATGGCTTCACCAACCGTGTTATCTCAGTAACCGGTGAAACCAATGCAGGCATTGTATGCTGGGAAAGCTGTCAGGCTTGTGGCATTCAGCCTCAATCTTATCCGGTAACTTTTCAAGTCGATATGCAGGGCATTGCTGATGTAACTTCAGTCGAAGTGAATGGAACGTTCAACGGTTGGTGTGGTGGCTGCTTTGCCCTCAGCGATGCGAATGGAGATGGCATTTGGATGGGTACGACAGAACTCGAAGCAGGCAATTACGAATACAAGTTTACCATCAACGGAGGTAACGTTTATGAGCAATTGATGAGTGGCAGTGCATGCACCATCACCACTAATGAATTTACAAATCGTTTCTTGGGAGTTTCCGGTGAAACCGTGCTTCCGTTGGTTTGTTGGGAAAGTTGCCAAGAATGTGGTATTGTCGTATTGAATCAAATGAACTTACCGGTAACCTTC
This sequence comes from Flavobacteriales bacterium, assembly GCA_046303175.1. Classification (GTDB taxonomy): domain Bacteria; phylum Bacteroidota; class Bacteroidia; order Flavobacteriales_D; family Sanyastnellaceae; genus JAIBBG01. The sequence goes on along the minus strand of JBKCGW010000356.1, from coordinate 9,592 downwards.
GATGATGCCGGAGTAGAATATGGTCTGCTAGGCTTCGATGGTTCTGAGGCTTCTTCTATTGTTGTTGATCCAACCAATGCATCGAATATGGTAGCACAGGTTACTAAAAGCGCAACAGCCGGAGCATCTTCAGGTGTTACAATTACAGCTCCTTCACAACTTGGTTTTGCAAGTCCGGTGCCCTTCACCGCTGATGCTACAACTATGTCAGTGCGCGTATGGTCGCCCGATGCAGGTATTCAAGTGCGTCTCAAAGTAGAGGACCACACCAATCCAACCCAAAGCGTAGAAACAAACGTTACCACATCGGTTGCTAACGATTGGGAAACTCTCGTGTTTGATTTTTCTAACGAGTCTGCAGGAACTGCACCGCTCAACCTCGGTTATTCATACGACAAAGCTTCCATCTTCTTCAATTTTGGAGTGGACGGTGCTACCGCCGGTGAGAAAACCTACTACTTCGATGATGTTGTTTTTGGAGGTGAAGTAGTGGTAGTAAATGAATACAGCGTGACTTTCCAGGTTGACATGCAAAACGTAACCGGATTTAACATTCCTGAAGTAAATGGCACATTTAACGAGTGGTGCGGTGGATGTTTCCAACTTACCGATGGCGATGGCGATGGTGTTTGGACCGGCACTGCTACGATTCAGGAGGGCACGTACGAATACAAGTTTGCTTACGATGGATGGACAGGTCAAGAAAACCTCACTCCAGGCTCATCGTGCACGATCACAACCGACAATTTCACCAATCGTTCCTTGGAAGTTACTAGTGACATAACTCTTCCGGTAGTTTGCTGGGAAAGTTGTGAAGCATGCGGAGTTGCTCCGTTAATGTATTCTGTGACCTTCCAAGTGGATATGCAGAATGTTACGGATTTCATTACTCCTGAGGTGAATGGTTCTTTCAACAACTGGTGCGGTGGATGTTTCCAACTTGCTGATGGAGATGGAGATGGTATTTGGACCGGCACCGCTATGGTTCCTGAAGGCGTTCATGAATACAAATTTGCTTACGATGCGTGGACAGGTCAAGAGAACCTTATCCCTGGCTCATCATGTACCGTAACCAATTTCGGTTTCACCAACCGTGCACTTGAAGTTTCAAGTGACGTTGTATTGCCTGTTGTATGTTGGGAAGCTTGCACCGATTGTTCAATTGCTCCAAATACATACGATGTGACTTTCCAAGTGGATATGAATGGAGTAGTAGGTTTCTCAACTCCAGAGGTGAATGGCACATTCAACAACTGGTGTGGTAACTGCTTCCAGATGACCGATGTAAACGGTGACAACATTTGGGAAGCTACTACTACTTTGCAGGAAGGTAACTACGAATTCAAGTTTAGCTATGACAACTGGGCAGGTTCTGAGCAGCTTACAGCGGGCGACCCTTGCACAGTAACCAATGGTGAATTTGTGAATCGCTCACTTAGCGTTACGGGCAACACAACCTTGCCTGCAGTGTGCTGGGCATCATGCGATCCATGCTCTGCTCCTGAGCCGGTAAGTGTTACCTTGAATGTTGACTTGGGCGCTGTAACTGCTACTTCGGTTGAGGTAAGCGGTACATTCAACGAATACTGCGTGGGTTGTCAGCCAATGACATCACTTGGAAACAATCAATACACGGTTACCCTTGAAGTTCTTCCAGGCGTGCATTACTACCGTTTCACTATCGATGGCGGAACCGTTTTGGAAAGCCTTGCAGAAGGAACATGCACCGTAACCTTCCCATTGGGTGTTGTGCGTGAGTTGATTGCATCTGAAGACGTAAACGTGGGCATGGTGTGCTGGGAAAGCTGCGCACCTTGCATTACTTCGGTAGGTGAGGAGTTGGCTCCTTCATTTGAGTTGTTCCCTAACCCGGCCAATGAGGAGGTTCGCATCAAGACAAACGTTGCAAGCAATGCCAACTATCGTGTGCTCGATGCCACAGGTCGTGTGGTATTGACAGGCGCTTCGAATGGCAATGCTACTATCGATGTTGACACTCGTTCATTGAGCGAAGGTTTGTATTCCGTTCAACTCGATTTGGGTGGACGCATTACTGCGATGCCTTTGGTAATTCAACACTAAAAAAAAATCTATCCACTACATATCAAGGCGCACATGGTCAATCATGTGCGCCTTTTTCAAGCTATGAAAAAATCGATTACCACTATTTTCTTCTCGGCTGCATGTCTTTGCATACAAGCCCAAACAACTTGGCAACTCTTGTGGTCCGACGAGTTTTCGGGCGATGCACTGAATACTTCTAATTGGTCCTACCAATTTGGTAATGGAGGCTGGGGCAACAACGAATGGCAGTACTACACCAATGCTGCCGAGAATATTGAAGTGTCGGACGGCCAGCTCAAGATTACCGCGCGTCACGAAGGTACAGGTGCAACCGAGTACACGAGTGCACGCATTATTACCAAGGGATTGTTCGACTTTGAATATGGTAAAATTGAAGCTCGTATGAAGCTTCCTTTGGGGCAAGGTTTGTGGCCGGCCTTCTGGATGTTGGGTGCAAACATCGATGAGGTGAGCTGGCCGGAATGTGGTGAGATCGATATCATGGAGCATGTGAGCAATGAGTACATGACCCATGGTGCAGTGCATTGGGAGAATAACGGACACACCTACACGGGCGGCGGAGTAAACACCGATCCTACTCAATACCATGTATACGGTGTAATCTGGGAAGAAAATCTCATCCGTTGGTACATCGATGGCGTGCAGTTTTATCAGTTTACCATTCAAGCGTCGAACAACTCCGACGACGCGTTTCGTCACCCCATGTTTTTGCTTTTGAATATGGCCATTGGCGGCAACTGGCCTGGTTATCCCGATGCTTCGACCCCATTTCCATCTAGCATGTTCGTGGATTACGTGAGGGTTTATCAACCGGCTACACCGAGCTCAATTGCAGAATATGACGAGTTTAAATGGACCATTTACCCAAATCCGGCTACCGACGAAATCTTCCTTCAATGCAACGCAACACCCGACGAGTGCCACGTTCTTGATTTGTCCGGAAAAAGGATTCTAACGTTCAGTAAACTCAGCGCTCAACCCAACATGGATGTCAGTGAATTGGCACCCGGGCATTATACGCTGGAATGCTTTCGCAACGGAAGACGTTACGTGCAAGCATTTGTCAAACAATAAGTCAGAATTAACTACACGCGTTTAAGCCTCGGATTGTACTGCTGCTGAATGCGCTGAATTTCACTGAGCATTTCTAAACTTTCACGCTCTGCCGTGAAGGCAATGGAATGCCAGTAATCCTGGAGTTCTTTGCTTCCCTCTTGAAAATCGTGGTGATCGATTCGGTGTAGTTGCTCGCCCAGACGGTGGGTCGCCGTCTGAATGAGAATATTCAATCGAGTCGATTCTTGGGGCCTGTTGACCAATTCGTGAAATCCTGGTTCAATGACCTCGTTCATGAACTGATGAACGACACTTCGGGTGTAATCGCGAGAATTCTCCATGGTTAAGGTTTAAGGTGTAACAACGAAACTCCAAATTCTCTGCTTTATAGAGATCATGAAAGCTTTTTTAGGGCAATTGTGAACTCAAACAAGCAAAGCCAAGATAACCCTTTTTTTGGATTTCGGGCATGATGTTGAAATTTTCAGTTCCCATCAGTAGAATTGATGTCGTGGTTAGCCTTTCATTTGGGGATTCAAATTAACTGCCTCATTTATGTACCCGACTATCTATCATGCGTTGCTCGACTTATTCGGTATCGATTGGGGCTGGACGCGCCTGCTCAATAGCTTCGGCTTCTTTGTGGCAATTGCTTTCGTTATAGCAAGTTACACCATGGGGCTTGAACTGAAACGCAAGGCTAAAGAAGGACATTTCAAGCCAACCAAAAAGACGATTATCAAAGGTGGTAAACCCGATTGGGGTGAGGTGGCAACGAGCGGAGTAATGGGGTTCATCATGGGATGGAAGTTCATTTATCTGGCCATTAACGGTAGTGAACTGTTTGCCTCCGGATCGAACCCACAGCGCTTCCTGTTTTCATGGGACGGAAGCTGGCTACTGGGTTTAGGTATGATGCTCTTGATGGGTGGCTGGCGCTATTGGGAATACAAAAAGGAACAACTGCCCGAGCCTTTGAGGGAAGAAATTGATGTGTACCCTCATCACCTCACAGGTAACTTCACATTTGCTGCTGCTGTGTTTGGTATTATAGGGGCGAAACTGTTTCACCTGCTCGAAAATCCACGCGAATTTGTGGAGTTTTTCCGGCACCCTTCATTCAATAGTTTCATCAGCGGACTTACCGTGTACGGGGGGCTAATACTCGGATCTATTGGGGTGTTACTGTATGCACGCACCAAAGGCGTGAATGGCTGGCACCTTTCCGATGCCGCTGCTCCCGGTCTTATTCTATCGTACGGTATTGGTCGCATCGGCTGCCAAGTGAGTGGCGACGGCGACTGGGGCATTGCCAACACGGCTCCCAAACCGGGATGGCTTTCGTGGTTGCCCGATTGGATGTGGGCATACGATTACCCCAACAATGTCAATTACGACGTGAACTACCCGCAGTATTTGGGCGAACTCAACGACACCAACGTGCTTCCGATTACCGATCCGAATGTGCCTTGTTTCGACGGGTATTGCACCCACCTCGACCCGATGGTATTTCCAACACCGGTCTACGAAACCATCATGGCCACTGCCATCTTTATTTTTCTATGGTCTATTCGCAAGCGTTTGACCATACCGGGTCTCATGTTCGCTTCCTATCTCATGTTCAATGGCATGGAGCGTTTTTTCATTGAGAAGATTAGGGTCAACAACAAGTTTGATTTGATGGGCATTCAAGCCACTCAGGCCGAAGTGATTGCCGTGTTATTTTTCCTCACAGGTTTGGGAATGTTCATCTATCTAAAACAACGGGCGAAAAGAGTCAACCCTGCCTAATTTTACGCCGCATTATGAAAGCATTGTTACTCAAAGAAATCAGAACGTTTCTCAGCTCGCTGATAGGCTATGTAGTGGTTGCTGTATTTCTGCTTCTGACAGGCTTGTTTCTCTGGATATTCGACGGTGATTTCAATATCCTGCAAAGTGGCTTCGCTTCGATTGAGCCTCTGTTCTTCATTTCGCCTTGGGTGCTCATGTTCCTGATTCCTGCCATTACGATGCGGTCATTTGCTGAGGAAAAACGCACGGGTACTATTGAGCTATTGCTTACTAAACCTATTTCCGACGGACAGATAATTGGAGCCAAATACCTCGCAGGCTTTCTGCTGGTAGTTATTGCGATTGTGCCGACATTGGTGTACTACTTCACGGTGTACTCGTTGGGTGACCCGGTGGGCAACATCGACAGCGGCGGCACATGGGGTTCTTACATTGGGCTGCTTCTGTTAGCTGCAGGCTATGTGGCCATTGGCATTTTCGCATCGAGCATCACCAACAATCAGATCGTGAGTTTTTTGGTAGCAGCTATGCTTTGCTTTTTCATGTACACAGGCTTCTCTTCGATTGCTTCGTTTGAATTGCTGGGTGCGGCTGACAGCCTCATTATGAACTTGGGCATGCAGGCACACTACAATTCACTGAGTCGCGGACTCATCGATAGCCGTGACGTGGTCTACTTCGCTGCGTTGATTTCCATTTTCCTCTTGCTCACACGCACGGTGCTCAATGCCAGAAAATGGTGAGAGGCCATTAAACCTTCGCCAACGAGTATCGTCTTCATACCATGACCGAAGTTGAACTCTTGGATTTGCTGCGTGATAACTCCCGAAAGGAAGAGGGTATATCGCAGCTCATCCGACATTATCAGCGTCCCATTTACTTTTTCATTCGAAGAATGGTGCTAAGCCACGAAGATGCCGATGATGTAACGCAAGTTGTGTTCATCAAGGCTTGGAAGTCGATAGATCAGTTTCGGGGCGAAGCGAAGTTGTCGACCTGGTTGTATCGCATTGCACACAACGAGTGCATTACCTTTTTGAGAAGTAAGAAAACATTGCTTGGAATTGAATCTGCAGAGGTTGAATCCAAGCTGGGAAGCGCTCTTCAGAGCGATGAGCTATACAGCGGTGACGAAATACAGGCACGGTTACAAACGGCTATTGCTCTATTACCGGAAAAGCAGAAGGCGGTTTTTATTATGCGCTATTACGATGAACTGAAGTATGACGAAATAGCTGAAATTACAGGAACGAGCGTGGGTGCTTTGAAGGCCAGTTACCACCATGCCGTTCAAAAAATTGAAGCAAGCATTAAGGAACAATGACGGAAGAGTCCAACATACAAGATTCCCAAATGGGCAAATCGCTGATCGAGGCACTCCATCAATCGCGTGAATCATTTCGCATACCCGCAGGGTATTTCGAATCGCGTGAAGCATTGATTGCGTCGAAGGTTCATGAGACGTTGGAAACACCTGTAGGATTTTTCGAAACACAGCAGGCAGCGATACTGGAAGCAGCAGAACATCCGAAGACTTCACCGGGCAAGCGTATTATTCGCATGTGGCTGCCGATTGCAGCAGCGGCGATGCTAGCCGGTGTGGTGTTTTTGGTTTGGTCGGAAAATAGAAAGGTGTCATCCTTTGCAGAACAACTCAATGAAACACCACTCGAATATGAGGACTTGGAAGTCATCGATTTCGACCCCGCTGTATATGAAGAGTTTGTTGAGGAAGACACTTTGGTTGCCGATACGACTCAATTGGAAAAAGTACCACAAAACGTCAACGACTTTAAACCTTCGAAGGGTCAGTCAGTCATTACATGGGACGATATCGACGCCGAGGATATTGAGGAATACTTAAAGGAAGAAGAATCATTGAATATAATAGACGAACTATAACAGAGAACAACTATGAAAAAGATCACATGTGTATTATTGGTTGCCTTCGCATCTCTTACTGCTGCTTGGGCTCAGCCTGGTCAGTCGCCGAGCAACGCTGAAAAGAGAAAAGAAAAGGTGGAGACGCTTAAGCGCAGCTACTATTCTGAAAAACTGGAATTAACACCTGCAGAGGCCGAGAAGTTTTGGCCGATATATAATGAATACGCCAAAAAGGAAAGTGAACTGAAGAAGGCGGGGAAGGCAGAGAAGGGAGATAAGAAGAAAGGTGAAGCGCCGACATTCACAGAGAAGGAAGCGCTCGCAGAAATCGATCGTGTTTCGTTGAATAAGAAGAATCATATCGATTTGGAGACGCAGTTCTTGAAGGACTCTATGCCCGTTTTAGGACCTAATCGCACCATGCGTTTGGCAAAACTGGATACCGAGTTTCAGCGTGAGTTGGTAAAGCACATGAAGGAGCGCAAGGAAGGGGAGAAGGGGCCGAAGAAATAGAAACTAATGAATAGGGAAGTAGGGTAGACTTGTGCCTGCTGCCAATGGGGTCAATCCCGGCATTATTTCCACAAAACCATGCATGCCACTGAGCGCGCTAAAATCGCCGGAGCCTTGGTTTTTCAAGGTTGTGCCAATCGTTTCTTTTTCGGTTGATTCAAGTTTAACGGGAAGAAACAGCGTCAGTTTTTCGTGAGGAACTATTTCTTCTGCTGATTTAATGTGCAACGTCTGATTTCGATTGAATAGTTGTTTTTGTAGCCAAGGCATCACATAGCGGGCAGCGCAAGCCAAGGTGGAAACGGGATTTCCGGGAAGTGCAAATATGGTTGTTCTGACGGTAGTGCCAAACCACATAGGCTTTCCCGGTCGTTGTGCGATGCCGTGGAAGGCAACTGAAACTCCCAACTCTTTCAAAACGTCAGGCACCAAATCGAATTTCCCCTTCGATACTCCGCCGCTCAGAAGGAGGATGTCGTAATCCTCCAAGGCCTTTTTCAGCGCTACTCGCAGTGCTTCTGCTTCATCGGGGAGGTGCGTTTCATCAGTATTGATTCTTAGTTCTTTAAAAAGTGCTTGCAGTGCATACACATTTGAACGTCGTATTTGATGAGTAAGAGGCTCTTGCTCAATCTCCACCAACTCATCGCCCGTGGAGCATATGAGTACGCGTGGATTGCGCGTTACGAGTAAGTTCGATTTACCGATAGAAGATGCAATTCCTATTTCTGCTGCCGAAATGATTTTTCCTGATTGTACTAGCTGAGCGCCTTTCTTTTGGTCGCTGCCGGCGCGGTGGATATTCTTACCAATGGATGCAGGCGGAATTTCAATGATGGCAGCACCCTGTTCGATTCGGATGTGTTCGTAGGGCACAACGGTGTCGCATCCTTCCGGACATACCGCTCCGGTCATAATCTCAATGCAGGCGTTCGAATCCTCCAGCATAAGCGGTGCCATGCCGGCGCGTTGTCTGCCCTGCACACGCAATGGTATGACCCCATTTTCAAGAGCGCTGAAACGAATGGCAATGCCGTCCATCATCACACGGTTAAAAGGGGGAAGGTCAGTATCGGCATGCAAATCTTCCTGCAATATTCTGCCAACGGCATCCATCAAGGAAACCGATTCATGCCCAGTGTGAAGGGGGCATCTGTTGATCAACTCTTCTGCTTGCTGCGGCGTTATCATACTCTATCCTCCAATTGTTGCCATCGATTCTTCTACAGGTGAGCGCAGTGCTTCCGCATGCAGGCCATCCTTGGCTTTACCAAACACGGCTTGTTGTATGGCATGGGCAATGTCTTCCGTCGAACGGTTGTTTCGCAATAAGCTCCGAAGATCGAGCTCGTTGCGTCCGTATAAACAAGTCTTCATTTGTCCTGAAGGTGTGAGTCGAATGCGATTGCATGTTCCGCAAAAAGTGCGCGACCACGCTGCGATGATGCCTACGCTGCCGGTATGTCCTTTAGACCGGAAGTTCTCAGAGGTTGCATTTGGTTCGGCACTTAAATGTTCAAGTGTTCCAAGTCCATTTTCCAATGCTTCCAGTAAACCTTTTCGATTCCACTTCATGGCGTGCCTATCACCTCTGCCGTTGAAGGGCATCTCTTCAATGAAGCGCACATCGATGGGTAAGTCTTTACTTAAAAGTGCCAGCGGAATGATATCCTCTTCATTCACTCCTTCCATGATAACCGCATTCACTTTGGTTCGAATGCCGTAATCTAATAACGCATCCATCGTGCGCATTACATCCGAAAATGAATCGCGTCGTGTGATGGCTGCAAAGCGATTTGCATCCAACGTGTCGAGGCTGAGGTTGACGGAATGAATGTTTAGCTCTTTAAGCAGTGGGACAAACGGGGCTGTGAGCACTCCATTGGTTGTAATGGTAATGGAATCAAACAGATTGCTTTCCGCTACTCGTGTGAGCAACGCATCGAAATCGCGGCGCATGAAGGGTTCACCGCCTGTAAATCGAAGCTTCCGAATACCCAATGATGCAAAGAGTGGGAGTAGCGTCTCAATTTCTTCGTAGCTGAGCAACTCATCGCGCTTCAACCAATCCAACCCTGATGCAGGCATACAATAATGGCATCGCAGGTTGCAGCGATCTGTAATCGCCAAGCGTAAGTAATCGATGGTTCGTCCGTAGTTGTCGAGCACAGTTGAAACGATTGGAGTCGCAATGTACGATTTACGGCAATGCCACGGGCGACTTGTTACTACCCTTCAATAAACTGCGGATGCCATCCAC
>JBKCGW010000355.1:0-1259 GCA_046303175.1 Flavobacteriales bacterium | reverse complement strand
CCACCGTTCTACCGCGAAATGCGCTATTTGAACGGTGCCGTAAATCCGGAGATACGAGCACAAAAGAGCATTCACTACATCGTGGGAGCCAATTACGTTTTCCAAGCGTGGGGACGTCCATTCAAGCTGAATACGGAACTTTATTACAAGCAACTTCGCGAGCTCATTCCGTATGAAGTAGAGAATGTCCGTTTGCGTTATTTCGCCACCAACAATTCCAACGGGTATGCCTACGGTATGGATGTGATGCTCAACGGTGAGTTCATTCGGGATGTGCAGTCGTGGGCGAGGGTTTCGTACTTGAAAACCGCAGAAGATTTGACCGACGACTTTTACTACTTGTATTTGAATCAGGCGGGTGATACTATCTACAACGGATTTACGCTCGATAACGTAGCCGTAGACAGCATCAAGCAGGTGCCCGGTTTCATTCCACGTCCCAACGACCAGCGTGTGAGCTGTAGTTTGCTCTTTCAAGACGAAATGAAAAAGAAACCGTGGTACAAGGTGTTGCTGAGTTTTTATTTCTCGACAGGAGTTCCATACGGTCCTCCCTCCAATGAGCGCTATCTCGATGTGAGCCGCACGCGCAGTTATATCCGGGCCGACATTGGCTTCAGCCGCGATCTTATTTTGGCCAAGAACAAGAATAAGAACTGGTTCAACCGAACCTTCGAAAAGGGATACGTGGCTATTGAGATTTTCAATTTGCTGGGCACCAACAACATTATCAATCACCAATGGATTGAAGATGTGAACGGCAGACAGTACGGAATTCCGACCTACCTCACCGGTCGCCGATTGAATTTGCGCATGAGTTTGAGTTTCTGATGTGTTTACTTTTGCGGCATTAATTCACTGCTATGGACGAAGAACAAATTGAACGACTGCGGGCGCGACTGAATGAGATTCATGTTTGGCCGAGTATCTTCATGTTCAAATTCATACTTCCCACAGATGAAGCGCGCATCACCGAGTTGAAACTCATTTTTGGTGAGAGTGCAGAAATCAAGGAACGCCTTTCTGCCAAGGGCAACTTCACGAGTGTCACCATTCGCGAAATGATGCTGAATGCCGATGATATTTTCGATCGGTATAGAAGAGTAGGGAGTATCAAGGGAGTAATTTCACTTTAATACACGGAGCATGGATAATTTAAAAGATGTCTTATTGGTTTTCACGGTGGTCCTGCTCGTTTATGTGCTTTATCAGCGTTTGTTGCAGGTTTTGGGAAAGAAGGAGCGTTCTAAACAGTACGC
>JBKCGW010000354.1:0-2974 GCA_046303175.1 Flavobacteriales bacterium | reverse complement strand
GGATCGCGATACGGTTTGGAATCGTCGTCGGCAAACTGGCTGATGTCGATTTCATCCATGAACACCCATTTGTCTTTTTTCAGCATAAACATGCAGTAGGTGCCATCCGGGCCGTAATCGGCATAGATGCCTTGCATCATGGGTGATTTGGGCGATAGGTGATCCATTACAATGCAGTTCTTTTTCGGATAGTGGCGAACTGAAGCGCTTACCTCGTTGCTGTACTCGAGAATTACGCGCTTGCGGGTGTCGCCTTGGTATTCAAAGAGATTGGCACCCAATCGAATCTTTTCACCCGAAATGGTAAGTGCATCGATGACTTTGCGTGTGGTCAGATTGTCCTTGCCGTCCCAGCCAAGCAGGGTGTAGGTTGTGCTCTTGCCTTTTCGGGTCATGGGAATGATGTCGAAGTAGAGTGCTCCCAACCATTTTTCAGTCGTCAGAAAACGTGACTCGGGTTTTTCGGGTTCGTGCATCGAGTCTAGGAATTCCACCCATGTGTAGTTCTTTCGCTCTTCATCCCAAATAAGCAAAAAACAGAAGTATTTGTAAGAGCCATCGCGATAGGGGAGATTCCAGTTGAGTAGACGTATGTGATGGTCTTTTGAAATGAGTGTGCAGAATTTGAGTTGCTTAAACGGGTAATCGAATACTTCCGGCTGATCGAACGATGCAATCCAGGTTTGGCGCATGGCCTCGCAAATGGAGTCGCTGCGTGCATCATCGACAGATGTGGCCAGTTGACTGTGCAGAAAGGAGATCTTTTGCTCCGTTTCTTCTGGTGAAGAACCCAATGCGATTAAGCTTGTAAAGGCCAGAAGTATTACTGCGATTCTTTTCATACGAGATGTCCTACTATACGTTTTTTCGGCAAAATTATTTTCAGCAACCTGAAACTACCACACCATGCTTTCCTCATCCATCCACATGCTTTTCAACTTCAATGCTTGCTCAAGAACATCGCGCACGCAGCCTTCGCCGCCTTTTTTGGGAGAAATGTAATGAGCAATACTCCTTATTTCCGCTGCAGCATCGGCCGGACAAACGGCCAGTCCGCAGTGACTCATCACCGCATAATCGGGGATGTCGTCGCCGATGTAGCATACGTCTTCAGGCAAAATGCCATGCTTCTCCAGAAAGCCTTTGAACACGTCGATTTTCTTGGCTGAACCGAGGTAGATTTCCGTTACACCCAATCCTTCAAATCGCTTGCGCACAGCTTCGCTCTTACCTCCGCTGATAATGGCGATGCGCATTCCTTTTTTCACTGCAAGCTGCACAGCATATCCGTCGCGCACATTGGCCGTGCGCACCTGCTCTCCATCTGGCATTAGCCACACGATGTTGTTGGTGAAAACACCGTCTACATCGAAGCAAAAGGTGTTGATGGATTTGAGCTTGGCTTTGTAATTCATGTTGGTTGAAGGTTGAAAAGTTGAAAGTTCAAGGTTGAAAGTTACACTTCGCACCTCGCACCTCGCACTTAGCACTTAGTACTTTTTATGGTAGGTGTTGATGATGTCTTCGGAGATTGATTCGTAGAGTTTTTTCCAGTCGGGATGCGTCTGCAGCAGTGCGATGTGACGCTGAATGGTTTCAACGTCGTTTCGTTTAGCGGGTCCTGTTTGAACAGCGCTAGGCTCATGCTTATCGAGCAGCGACATGTGTGCCTTCACCATGGGATGCAACAGGTGTGTAGGTAGTCCGGCTTCTTGCAACAATCCGTGTGCAATGTGTTGCATATGGTTGGTGAAGTTGTTGGAAAAGACAGCGGCTACATGAGCCATCATGCGCTGTTGTGCATTGGCTTCCGTCCAGGTGCCCCAGGCTTTTCGCAGGCTTCGGTCGATGAGATTGCGCGTGTGACTATCGCTGCATTCAAATACTATAGGTATGGTCGAATAATCGATAACCGTTCCCTTTGTTAGCGTTTGACAGGGCCAGCACACAGCGCGATGCTGTTGCGGTATAGCTTCGATGGAAGAGCCGCCTGAAAAATGAACGACTGCAGCATTAGGGTCGATGTGCGAAGAGGCTTCTGCTATGCCGGCATCGGGCACAGCTAGCAGATAGAGGTCGATATCCGCAGGCATTTCCGACCATGAGCGAACCAGTGCCCACCCCAACGATTGATCATTGCTGCGCGACAGATGTATATCGATGTGTAAACCCGCGCTGCGAAAGGCCGTGCTTAGGTGCCAGGCCAAATTTCCATTTCCGATGAGAGCGATGCGCATAACACGGCGAAGATAACAGGAAGCCGTATACCTTTGCCGCATGCAGTCTTCGATAATACTCGACACACCCACGCGCTGGAATGACTACGAATTGCTCGATTGCGGCGATTTCGAAAAGCTCGAGCGCTTCGGTGAGTTCATTACCATTCGTCCCGAGCCACAAGCCGTTTGGCCCAAGCTGCTTACCGAAGGTGAGTGGAAAAGTAAAGCCCATGTGCGCTTTGTGCAGAAAACCAGCAATAGCGGTGAGTGGCAGAAGCTCAAGAAAATGCCTGATCAGTGGAGGATGAAGTATACGCTCATTAACAACGAGGACATTGTTTTTCGTTTGGGGCTTACTGCTTTTAAGCACGTTGGTATATTTCCGGAACAAGCTTCGAATTGGGATTACATCGTGGAGAGTGTGGGCAAAATGAAAACTGCCAAGCCACGCGTGCTCAATTTGTTCGCCTATACAGGCGGAGCATCGCTTGCTGCAGCGGCAGCAGGAGCTGAGGTTACGCACGTCGACAGCATTAAGCAAGTCGTAAGTTGGAGCAACGAGAACATGCAGCTCAGCGGGTTGGAAGATATTCGGTGGATGGTTGAAGACGCGCTCAAGTTTGTACAACGCGAAGTGCGCAGGGGAAATACCTACCACGGCATCATTCTCGACCCACCGGCCTTCGGTCATGGTCCCAAAGGCGAGAAATGGAAGCTTGAAGAAAACATCGCCGAAATGATGCGCGGTGTATTGC
>JBKCGW010000353.1:0-1150 GCA_046303175.1 Flavobacteriales bacterium | reverse complement strand
ATCGGTGCAATATCCGGCTACACGTGCTTCGTAAGCAGTGCAAGCAAGCAAGTTTTCGAGTGCCGCGTTATTGCCGTTGTTTAGTTCTACAGTTGTCCATGCAGGGTTTCCTTCGGGTCGATACTCCAATCGGTAGTCTTCAGCGGCAATGAGATCGTTCCAGCTTATGGTGTAGTTAAGAGTGCCCGGTGATTGCACTACTTCTAGGCCATAGGGCGCCATGCATTGTCCATTGTCGCAAGAGTTTAGCATCAATTGCAAGCTGTTGTGCACATTCAATCTTCCACCGCTCACGGTTTCGCCTTGCAGCTGGGTTGTTGTGTCGACACCGTTCAGGATAAAATCTTTCATGAGTGCTGCGGCTTGCGCCGGATTAGCGGTTGCGTTATCGTCGAAAGCAGTGCACGGCGCGCTGTACAAGAGTGCGATGGCACCGGCTACACACGGACTTGAAAATGAGGTTCCGGTAGTGTTTGTATACGTTGTGTTGTTGGCGAGGTAAACTGCATCGCCCGGAGCGGCGAGGTCGATGGTGGTGATACCGTATCCGCCGGATGCGCGCACATCCATGCTGTTCGTGCGTCCTACGCTAATGAGGAAATCGCTCGGGCATGCCGTAGGTAAGTCACCGAATGTATCCACGTTTGTGTTGTTATTGGTGGTCGATCCGCAACTCAGCACACCGTGCACACCGAGCGAATCGTACATGGCGCACCAAATAGGCGCATCGGCGGGTTGACCGTTGTCGGTTCCCCATGAGCTGTTGGTTGCCACCACATAGGCACCTTGCGCGCCATCGGTTTCGTTGTAAAGTCGGCGCATTTCGAGTGGGTACACATATCCTGCAATGGCTGCTGCTTCGGTGGAGCTGCCTATTTCGACCACCATCATTTTCACATCCCAGTTGACACCCACCACACCCGTGTTGTTGTTTCCTTTCGAACCAATCATGCTGCATACGCGTGTGCCGTGACTGTCGGTGTCGAGCTCATCGCTTTCGGTGGTGATGTTCCAGCCGTTATAATCATCAATGAAGCCGTTGTTGTCGTCGTCGATGTTGTTGAGCGGAATTTCATGCACGTTCACCCAATGGTTGTCGACTATGTCGGTTGTGTTCCATTTAGCACCACCCAATTCTACCACACATACC
>JBKCGW010000352.1:0-3908 GCA_046303175.1 Flavobacteriales bacterium | reverse complement strand
AGGAAAATGGTTCCAACTAATTTCATAGTATTACAGATACACACATGTGTCTTAATGACCCTACAAATGTACTTCGGGTTGCATGAACACCGGTTCTTTCATTGATATTAGAATCAACATGCGATGTAGTCTAATTATTCTATTTTAGCAACATGTATCGAGAAGCATTACTGATTTTAATTGCATCAGCATTGTTGGGAGGTTGTTTCACGGGCAGGCATCAGGGAGAGTTTGATTTGACACAGTTGCTGGGGCATTGGACCATTGCGGATTCATTGGAGGCTCAATCCGAGGAATGGAGCCAAGTCAACGATAGTACATTCGTTGGAAAGGGATACGTGATAGAAGGCGGCGACACGACCTTTTTTGAAACACTTGAAATTAGAAAGACGAGGGGTGCTTGGCGTTACATGGCGGGGGTCGCCAATGAAAATGGGGGAGAAGTGGTGGAGTTTAAGCTTCGCCGTCAAAACGAGAATAGGATTGAATTTGAGAATGAGAATCATGATTTTCCCAAGCGGATAGGGTATGAGTTGATAGAGGATAATCAATTACAGGCCTACATAGAGGGACCAAGAGATGGCCAGAATATTCGAGTAATGTTCAACTTTGTTAAAGCGAGGTGATAATTTATTTTCGTTTTATGCTTTTCATATGTATATTTGAAAATCAGAAAAAATTTTTTCTGCTGCACAATAAAGATTAAAGGGGTTCGTTTTAGAATCCTGTACCAACACAAAAAAAGACACGCTATAGAAAAATTCTACTCTTTGTTTTAAGTATTACGAACCTAAAAAAGAGGAGGAATTATGCGTGTTCAACTCATGTCTGACCGACAGTTGGTAGAGTCCTATCACAACGGTAATGAATCAGCTTTCAACGAATTGTTGAAGCGTTACAAGTCGAAGGTATACAGCAAAATCGTTATGATTGTTCGCGATCGTGCGGCTGCTGAAGACATCTTCCAGGACACATTTGTCCGTGCTATCCATGCTCTGAAGGAGGGGAATTACAACGAGGAAGGTAAATTCAGTGCTTGGGTTATGCGCATCGCACACAACCTCTGCATCGACTATTTCAGAAACGTGAAGAAGATGCCAATGACGCGCGAACGTGACGAATACAATCCGTTCGATTTCATTGGTTCGGAGGAGCGCAATTCGGAGGAGGAACGCATGAAGCGCGAGGTGAAGGCCGATGTAAAGAAGTTGCTGGCTATGCTTCCTGCCGAACAAAAAGAAATCGTAATGATGCGTCTTACCTATGATATGAGTTTCAAGGAAATTTCAGAACACTTGGATATCAGCATCAATACAGCTTTGGGACGTATGCGCTACGCGCTTATCAATTTGCGCAAGCTTATTGAGAAACACCAGATTGCGATGCCCATGTTTGAATAACACCGGTGATTTGTGATTTGCAAGAAATGAAAGGCCCTTTAAACAAGGGCCTTTTTTTGTGGACCGCACATTATGAAATAAAAAATCCCGCTTTTCAGCGGGATCTTCTGTCGGCGGTCTAATTCCGATTTCTAGTTTAAGACCAAGCGAATGTTGTTCATCGAACGCGACTTTCGGATGCTCAAGGCCTTGCTATAGGCCAAAAGGGTGTTCACAGTCTCGTTGGAAGGTTCGCAGTGGTCTTCGATGTCATCGGCAAAGAGCCCTTTCATCATTTCATTTTCCATTTGCGTAAACTCCAATAAATCGTCAAGTGTAAAATCGGTCATGGGCGATAATTTGGTTGTATAACCCATTCAATTCTCATTTATTGCATACCGCCATAAAAAAGACCCGAACTCCGCTCGAATCTCCTGAAATACTGATGAGGGATGAGTTGCACTTTTGATTTATGCTTTCATTTGTGCCATGAATTCAAACACGGACGCTCGCTTCATGCTGCGCGCTATTGAATTGGCGCGAAAGGCGGAAGGGTATACCGCTCCTAATCCGTTGGTTGGCTGTGTAATTGTGCACGAAGGGCGCATAATAGGAGAGGGCTATCATCGAGCATACGGCGAACCCCATGCGGAGGTGAACGCCATTGCCTCCGTTCTCGATAGTACCATACTGAAAGAGTCAACCTTGTATGTGACCTTGGAGCCATGCGCTCATTTTGGTAAAACACCTCCTTGCTCCAATCTGATTATCGAAAAGGGAATTCCTAAAGTGGTGGTCGGTTGTCGAGATCCTTTTGAAGCGGTAAATGGTAAGGGCATTGAGCAACTGAGAAGGGCTGGCGTGGAAGTGATAACGGATTTTATGCTGGAAGAATGTCGGCATGTAAACAGACGTTTCTTCACGTTTCATGAAAAAAAACGTCCCTATGTGTTGCTTAAATGGGCGCAGTCTAGCGATGGATTCATGGATATTGACCGCAGCGAACCAACAAAAGGATCCTTCATGATTTCGCATCCTGATACGCAAGCGTTGGTTCATGCATGGCGAGCTGAAGAGGCAGCAATCCTCATTGGAAAGAACACGCTGCTCAACGATAATCCGTCATTAACCGTTCGGCGCGTAACGGGCAAGAACCCCATTCGAATTGTTTTGAGTGCCAACCCGATTGACCTGTCCGGCTATCATCTCAGCGATAGCCAAGCTACAACTTGGGTAATCACCAATGAACATTCCCGGGTAGAGGGCAGTATTCGCCATCTAGCCTGTGGCAATGTGCATTCTATTGAAAGGGTATTGAATTGTTTGTATGAGCAGGGAGTATTGTCTGTAATGGTAGAAGGGGGGGCGCAAATTCTCCATGCATTTTTGGAGTCTGGGCTTTGGGATGAAGCACGGGTTATTCATGCTGATAAAGAATTGGGCAACGGATTACCTGCGCCCGGTGTGCATGAGCCATGCACAAAGGAGGAGGTTTCAGCATCCGATCGTATTCGCTATTACTACAAGCAGTCTTAATTGCGGCGTATCATTGCTGCATGTTCTACCTGTTGATGAGCATTCTGACGAATGCGGCTATTTTCTTTCTTTTCAAGTTATTCGATCGATACAACGTGCAAACATTGCCGGCGATCGTGGTGAACTACTTTATGGCTTTTACCATAGGCCTTTTGGTTGTTCCCGATTTGAATGGTGCTTTGCAATCCGCATCGCAATTTCCGATTTGGGCAGTCGGGGGACTCTCGTTGGGAGTGCTCTTCATACTTGTTTTTTATCTCACGGGAACAACCGCTCGCATCATCGGTGTATCCGTCACCACCATCGCTTCGAAGATGTCGCTTGCTTTGGCTGTTCTTTTATTTGTTTGGGTAGACCCCAATGAGCAATTGAGTTTAACCAAGATACTGGCGATACTGGTTGCCATGGCAGGCGTTTACTTTTCTTCCCTCAAGGACGATGGACGCAAGCTGCATATTCGTTCTTTCTTGCTGCCCGCGCTAATTCTATTGGGAAGTACGGGAGTCGATTTTGGGAGTGCTTATTTCTCTTCTTGTCCGGCCAATGATGATGAACTGAAGCTTTATTCCTGCCTTTCGTTTGGAATGGCCGGCCTGTGTGGATCCGTTTATATGGCCATTCAGTTGTATACAGGACGCATGACACTGACTAAGCGCGATGTGGTAGGCGGCCTGGTGTTGGGTGCAATAAACTATGGCTCCATTATTTTTCTGGTACTGGCCTACGATTCCGGTATCATGCAGAAATCGGCCATGCTGCCGATTAACAACTTAGGAGTTGTATTGGTTTCGGCGCTTGCAGCCGTGCTTGTCTTTAAAGAGAAACTCACCCGATTCAATTGGATCGGGGTTGCATTAAGCGTCGTTGCTCTTGCGTTGCTACTCTAATTACTTCCCGTTGAGTTCCGCTTCGCGCTTGGCGCGTTGCATAGGGTTTTCGCGTGAGCGTCCCTGATTTTCCTTGAACAGTTCAAAACGGGTAGGAGCTACACGC
>JBKCGW010000351.1:0-1179 GCA_046303175.1 Flavobacteriales bacterium | reverse complement strand
TCCGGAGTGGCTCCGAACGCTCATCGATGTGGTGGTTATCACGTTTGTAATCGTATTGTTTGGCGAGGTTATACCCAAAGTATATGCAACCGGAAACAATATGCAGGTGGCGCGCTTTATGGCTATGCCACTCGAGGTCATTAGACGCTTGTGCAGTCCGCTCACCTGGTTTTTGATGCGATCATCCTCCTTGCTCGAAACACGATTGAAGAACAAGGTGCGGAGTAATATTTCAGTAGATGAACTAGGGCACGCTCTTGAACTTACCGCCGATGATGGCCGCACCGAAGAGGAGCATAAAATACTCGAGGGTATTGTCACATTCGGAGGAAAGGAGGCTGCTCAGATTATGACTCCGAGGACGGACATCGTCTTCCTGTCCATTGATCAATCGTTTCAGGAGGTTTTGAGGATTGTGCTTGATAAGGGCTATTCACGGATGCCGGTGATTAAAGACTCAACGGATGAGATCGAGGGTTTTTTGTTTATCAAAGATTTACTTCCGCACATCGACAAGGAGGAGTTTGATTGGCAATCGCTCATTATGCAGCCGTTTTATGTGCCCGAAAACAAAATGATTGATGATCTTTTACAAGAGTTTCAGCACAACAAAATACACTTGGCTATAGTGGTTGACGAGTATGGAGGAACATCCGGACTCGTAACGCTAGAAGATATATTGGAGGAGATTGTTGGGGAGATAAAGGATGAGTTTGATGAAGAGGATTTGCATTATTCCAAGCTGGATGATCACACATATATAGTGGAAGGCAAAACACCGCTTGTTGATTTTTATAAGGTAATCGATATGGATGGGGCCTTGTTCGAAGAGCATCGCGGTGATAGTAGCACACTAGCAGGCTTTATGATTGAGCGTGCCGGAAAACTTTTGGAGCGTGGTGATAGTGTGGAGTTCCAGGGTTTTGTCATGTTTGTTGAGGCTGCCGATAAAAGGAAAATTAAACGAGTTAAAGTAACCTTGCCTCATTAAGCCAGCTGAACCTGATGAAAAGAAAACCGGTAATACTAGCGTGTGCACTTGTTTTATCCGTTGCTGGCTGGTATTGGTTTGGAAGGGAAGAGACGGGTGTGCCAAAACCACGTGGATACTTTCGAATAGCATTGCCGGAGTCGGAATATCGATTGTACGATTCTGAATGTCCCCTTTCGATGGAAGTA
>JBKCGW010000350.1:0-1502 GCA_046303175.1 Flavobacteriales bacterium | reverse complement strand
CGTTTGACTCGTTTTTTGAGTGAAAAGTTGGGGTAGTTTTTCTGATGCGTTGGATGGTTTTTTTGCTGGTTTTAGATGGTACAAGTGGGCTGTTTTTTACACGTCGATTGTCATTTCAGAAAAATGGTTTGGAAGATGTCGTTTTGTTTTTGCTTCTCCCGGATCATTTTACCACATTAGTGTGTGCCATTCGATGGGTGAACGTTCAAACGTGCGAATTGTGATTCACACCTCCACTGATTGTTTTGTTTGTCAAGAGGTGCAAGCTTGGTTCTCGGAAAATTTTATAGCGCGATTTATTGAGTGGAATGAAAGTTTTCTGTGTAATGCGGTTAACCGGTCTGCAATGCGGTTAACCGCGGTGCACCGAAGTGTAACGCATTCAACTGCGGTGAACAATGGTTGAGGATAAAATTTAGAGATAGATAATGGGCTTAATTCGAGTGTCAAGTATTTTTTACATCTCTAATCAAGCGAATGGCAATTCGCATTTACCTTAATACTTACCTCTCTCCGGTATCACATGCCGCACGCCCCCTCTGGGGTTTTCCATATCACCTGCGTATCGGGGGATAAGATGGCAATGAAAGTGAAAGACGGTTTGGCCGGCTACTTCGCCGCAGTTCATCCCTATGTTGAAGCCGTCAGGCTGATGCTCCCTTTCAATGATTTCTTTGGCGGTTAAAATGACTTCATTCAAGTTTGCTTTCTCCTCTGGGGTTAGGTGAAAGTAATCCTTGCGAACGTGATTGCTTATGATGAGCAAATGACCTGGGTTTACAGGAAATCCATCCTTGATGATAAAGAAAAAATCATTCTTGTAAAGTATTTTAGATGGCTCAATAGAAGTGAAGTCTTTCATCTTGGGGTGTTGTTCTTAAAGTTTGTGTGACAATGTTTGGATGGACAATGATAAAGCTAGGTTGTAGTGGGCTTCGAGAAATCTTCTTCGCTTTTCGCGAGTATTTCCTGTTTGATTGATAATCGTTTCGGCCAACGGATGTTTGCTTTCAATGTAGTATTCATTCCGATTGAAAAGCCGCTCCAGAAAATGCTTCTCAGGGATTTTAGCCTTCTTATCCAGATTCACAGCACTATCCGCTAGCACTAGGTTCCAAACACCATTGATATTGGCTCCTTGTCGAGAATGGTGTAGTTTGTTGACGTGTGGAAGAAAGTGATCCACTTCGCACAGGTTTTGATCTGCGGGGTTAATGGAAATTTCGTGCAACGAATAAAAACATTTCCCTTTCTGGTAGCCATTTAAGGAGGATCGGACGGAAGTGATATCAATCCTTCGCATCAAATTGTTTTCAATAAAAAAAAGTGATTTGTCCTCATCGTATTGAACCTCTAGGATGTTGGGATTTATCTGAAGGTTCCAAGCGGTTTCCACCAGCTTCCAGCGTGCCTCCACTTCGTGCGACAGGTTGCGGTATTGGAAGAGCTCTTTTATTTTGAGCAGGTTATCGGTAATAACGATTTCCTTTGAGCCGGTGCCG
>JBKCGW010000349.1:0-1849 GCA_046303175.1 Flavobacteriales bacterium | reverse complement strand
TCGGGTGATGTTGTTGTGGCCGGGGTAGGCCGTCGCACCATAACCACTGCCAACGCGTATCAGAAAATGGTGCTCCCCTATTACGGCGGGCTGAGCGCTTGGAACAGCTTCGTGCGCCAATACACCGACGATTTGCAAGTTCCCAAGTATTCCTCGCTGGTTGTTGGCGCATGGGACACCCTCACCCAAGCCGGGGGCGGCAACACGGAGTTGTATGGAGTGTATAAAACCGTGGACGGTATAGTAGCTGTCGGTCGACATACAGCTGACGCAACAAGCGGTTTGGCTAACGGCAATGCTATTCCTTTAGCCAATGTTCCCACATGGGGCAGCAATGCCCCAGCGAGTGAATCGGCCATACTTGTTTATTATACTGCACAGAATATTATAAACAATGGCGATGGTTTTGTGCCATTTGCGGTAACAGAGCCCTCAGAAAAAATTTGGTCGGTATACCCCAATCCGGCTATCGATGCACTTACCGTGCGTTGCTCGGCCGGTGCCACCCTCACCTTGCGCAATGCGTTAGGACAGTTCATCGAACGCACACACAGCTCAGGCACTCAAACGACTATTTCCATTGAGCATTTACCTGCGGGCGTTTACACCGTGGAAGTTGATGGAAGCACGAAACGTTGGGTGAAGGCTCGGTGAGGTTATCACTGGATAACAAAAGCCTTGATTCGTTCTGCATTGACTTGTCTCTACCTTGCGCCGGCAAAGACAATTTCGGATTCAGGATTCTTTTCGTAGTGATTCACGTATTAGTGATGCACTGCAATTTGATGAAGTGGATAAAACGAATCTAGCTCCTATTGAACATGATTGAATTTCTCGAGAACCTAAAAACACGCAACGAAACACTGTTTTATTATGGCTTGGTATGCCTTGGGTTTTCGATCCTGTTTTTAATTCTCACACGAATTACGGATACACAGGTCTACGGGGTGAATGCTTGGTACAAGCCTTTCAAGTTTGCTTTCTCCACGTTTCTGTTTGCCTGGTCGATGGCTTGGTACTGCTATTATCTGCCCGATTTCAATATCCGAATCTTCAACTGGTCGGTCATTGTGCTGCTTGGGTTCGAGATATTTTACATTGCCCTACAAGCAAGCAGAGGACAGTTGTCGCATTACAATACGAGCACGCCGCTGTATTCCGTATTGTTCAGCCTCATGGCATTGGCTGCTTCAGCGGTTACACTGTATACAGCCTATGTTGGCTTGTTGTTTTTTAAGAACGACTTCCCTACCCTTCCCAATTACTACCTCTGGGCGATTCGTTTGGGTATTATCATTTTCGTTGTTTTTTCATTTGAAGGGTTTGCTATGGGTTCAAGGCTGAGTCATAGTGTGGGTGCAATGAATGACAACTCGAATTGGTTCATCCTGGGTTGGAGCAAAACCGTGGGTGATTTGCGTGTATCGCATTTCATTGGAATGCACGCGCTACAAGTCTTGCCGCTTCTTTCCTATTACCTACTCAAAAACACGAAGCTAACGATTGGTCTCTCGATCATGTATGGTTTGTTGGCAGTAATCACGCTTATTCAAGCGCTGCAGGGCAAACCATTGTTCAACTCAGGGAAAAAGACAATGGAGAGTACACTCTGATTGCGTTATTCTGCTTCTAAATATTGACTTCCTAATTGTTGTATTGGTCATGATGATGGCATACTCCAATGTTATCTAAAGTGAAATAAAGTCATCCGGTCTTCCCATGGCTACTCAAAAGAGTACATTCGCGGCCTTATTCAACATTTAAAAATCAACTTTCAGCAATATGAAGAACACAGCATTAATCACAGGAGCATCCAACGGAATCGGATTAGAATTAGCAAGGGTGCATG
>JBKCGW010000348.1:0-2351 GCA_046303175.1 Flavobacteriales bacterium | reverse complement strand
AATTCGGGCGGCAAATGTACGATTTAGTTCCGTCCGTGCAAGAAGTCCCGAAAGATTTGTGTAAAATATTTTTTTACCGCCCGCAAAATACTGTTTATCAGTGTTTTAAAAATGAGTCGTTTTCATATTTTTTTTAACCCAACAAGGTCAATTTGTAAAATTGACCCAAATTAAGCGACCAAAGGAAGAACTTAAGCCGAGCGAAACAGCATTCTAAAATCAAACTATTTCGGTTCATTCTTAATACAAAAATTTGGTGTTCTTGTCCCAAATACTTGAAATCAATTTTCCCGGTTTGATTCGCACTCTCAATAGACCAATTGGAGCTTCATAGACATTTCGTATTTCACGCGTCGCAGAGGGCACATAGCGATATCCTACACCCACACCAATGCTGCACCAATAAGTCAAATTATAGTATCCCAGCGAGGAGAATTCAACCAACTGCATCCGCTGCTCAGGAAGAGTTTCGAGGTTGGCAGATCCTGCTCGGGTATAACTGCCGGCTATTTTTCCCAATCCATAATGGGCGGTTAGCGACCATTCCAGCTTTCGGCTGAAATACATTACACGCTCGTAATAAAGACTTCGATACGACATGGTAAGCTTTGCCCATGTGATGGTTGAATCGATTTGCGGAAGACCATCCAGCTCAACAGCACCGCTGACACCATTCAAAATACCATCACGTAATCCATAGAAACCGATACCAATGCGATGCACCCGCCGATATTCAAGACCAACCCGAATACCACCAATCTTGGTGCGCTGGGAGCCGATAATCGTTTGACGAGCATCAAGGGCAAAATCCAATTTATACCTGCGATATGCCGGCCCCAACTCTCTTTTACCTGTAATAATCCAAACGGTATCCGGCTTGAGTTCCCTAGGTGCCGGAAACAACCCATTGAACTGAGCTCCGGCATTCATTGCCAGCACGCAAAAAAAGAAGACCAGGAGCTTTGTCATGGGGTGCAAAAGTACAAACAAAGGACGGGCATACACGAAAAACGGCCACCGAGGTGGCCGTTTCCATGAGTATATGATTCTCTTAATGAGGCAACAACGAGTAGTTCTTGCCGTAGAACAAATGTTGTTCTGTAAAGCTGGTCGGGTAGGAAACAGTAACGTCCGTAACCTTTCCATTTGCATCCAAAACAGCCTCCAACTTCGGGTTCACCATTGCATTGAAAGGCGCGATATTGAATTTCGCTGCACGATCGATTACTTGCTTGCGAAGCGCCTGATCTACTTTTTTCACGTAATTATCGGCCAATGCCGCAGCAGCATTGAAATCGCCTTCGCTTGTAATACGCTGTACTTCTTTCAAAAGCTCTCCCACGTGTGCGCGCATCTTGTCGTAATCCTTGATGTCGATAAAGATTTTACCATCGCGGGTAATCATTTCAACACTACCATCGCTCTTACCCTTCTCGATGAGCCAATTGCTGATCCACGCGCGATTTCTCATGTGGGCTTCCTCCAGATCCTTACCCTCGCCTACTCGACGAAGCTGAACCAACAATCCGTTTCTGAGGTATCCGTCGTATTCGGCCTTACCCACTTCAAGGCTTGGCATGAGGCCCCACTCCACGAGTTTCGGATCCATCACGAAATAAAGCGCAACGAGATCCGCGCGTCCTTCTTCGATGGTACTTGCGTAGTTCTTGAGCGTTTCGCGCGGCTGACCTACTCCATCGTTAATCTTGCCACTAGCGTGACCGATTACTTCGTGCATGGCAGTATGCAACTTTCCTGCGATGCCACCAAATTCCTTCGCCAAACGTACCTCTTCCTCGTCGTTGGCAAACTCCGTCAACAAACTAGCACCGCTGGCTTTTTCATAGGTATCCTCGATATTGCCAAGGCTAACGCTCTTGCTGCCGTACTTGGCGCGAATCCAGTTGGCATTAGGCAAGTTCACACCAATGGGTGTTTGAGGTGATGCATCACCGCTCTCACCGGCCACATTGACGATGTTGTAAGTGATACCCACCACTTTCTCCTTCTTATGCTCGGTTGCAGTGCTGCTATTATCCTCAAACCACTGCGCATTATCCATCATTACCTTCATGCGCTGTGAGGCTTCAAAATCCTTGATTTCAACAATGCTCTCGTAGCTTCCTCGCATTCCGAGTGGATCGTTGTAGGTCTCCACAAATCCTTGAATGAAGTCGATATCGCCTTCAGTTGCTTGTGTCCATGTGATGTTGAAATTGGCCCACTGCATAAGGTCGCCTGTCATGTAGTACGAACGCAATAAACGCAATGCAGCCGCCTGCTTATCATTTTCCGCAACACGCTCAGCCTTTTCCAACCAATAAACCACCTTTTCCAAGGCTTCGGTATAC
>JBKCGW010000347.1:0-5452 GCA_046303175.1 Flavobacteriales bacterium | reverse complement strand
GTGGTGCATTTGCATCAGCAACATCACCTAGCGTATACAGCAACTTGAGCGCAGGTTCATACAACTGGACCGTGCGTGATGCTAACGGATGTGAAGTATCAGGCAGCGAAACTGTCAACCAACCAACAGCACTTGTAGCTAGTGATTCTCACACCGACGTTAGCTGCTTTGGTGGTAGCAATGGTTCTGTAACCATCACTTACAGCGGTGGTACAGCTCCTTATCAGGTTAGCTTCAATGGTGGTGCATTTGCATCAGCAACATCACCTAGCGTATACAGCAACTTGAGCGCAGGTTCATACAGCTGGACCGTGCGTGATGCCAACGGATGTGAAGTTTCAGGCAGTGAAACGGTAAATCAGCCAACAGCGTTGGTAGCTTCTGATTCTCATGTTGATGTACTATGCAACGGAGATGCGAATGGTTCGGTAACGATTACGTTCAGTGGTGGCACAGCTCCTTACCAAGTTAGCTTCAACGGAGGTGCATTTGCACCAGAAACATCACCTAAGGTATACAACGGCTTGAGCGCAGGTTCATACAGTTGGACCGTTCGTGATGCCAACGGATGTGAAGTATCAGGCAGCGAAACTGTGACCGAGCCAACCGTATTGGTTGCTTCTGATTCACATGTTGATATTCTTTGTAACGGTGATTCTACCGGTTCTGTGACGATTACGTTCAGCGGTGGTACAGCTCCTTACCAGGTTAGCTTCAACGGCGGTGCATTTGCATCAGCAACATCACCTAGCGTATACAGCAACTTGAGCGCAGGTTCATACAACTGGACCGTGCGTGATGCTAACGGATGTGAAGTATCAGGTAGCGAAACTATTGCTCAACCTGAAGCATTGCTAGCAACAAATGTGAGCGTGGAAGATGATAACTGCGAGGATGATGTATGTAACGGATCATTAACCGTTACGGTAACCGGAGGAACCGCTCCTTATACATACCAATGGAATGATGGTTATGGAAGCGGAACATCTGCAGATGGTGTTATTGCTATCAACAACATTTGTACAGGTTATTACCTAGTTAATATTAGTGATGCTAATGGTTGCAGAATAAGTGATTACAATGGTTTCGTTGATTGCCGTCCGGGCGATTGCGGTCCTCACAAGACCTTTACACAAGGTGGTTGGGGTGCTGTGCCAAATGGAAACAATGCGGGTGTTTACTTGCATGCCAATTTCTCTTCTGCATTCCCTTCAGGATTGACAATCGGCTGCGAAAGCAACACCCTTACTTTCACCAGTGCTCAGCAGATCACAGACTACTTGCCGGATGGTTCAACACCGTCTGCACTTCCTGAAACCACTGTGCTTTCTGCACAATTGGTAGCAGCAAGTTTGAACATCGGTTTCGATTCATACGATGCAAACTTCGCAGGTTCAGATGTTGAGCTCGCTGATATGATTTTCAATGTTCCAGGATTCGAAGGTCTTTCTGCAGGGGAAGTACTTGCAATCGCAAATGACGTTATCGGTGGATGCTCGAATGAGTACAGTTATTCTGATTTAACAGCCATTCTTACGATTCTCAATGAGAACTTCGATAATGGTACCGTTGATAATGGTAACTTAGATTGTCCATCTTCATCAGCTTCAAATAGAAACTTGATTTTGAGTAACAATGAGGTAGCGGAAATGAGCGTTAGCGTTTATCCAAATCCGGCTATTGAAAGCACAACCATTGCTATCAATAACGCTAAGGCTGGTTCATATGCTGTAGAAGTATATTCATTGACAGGTGACTTGGTGATGATTCAACAACATCAATTGACCGAAGGAAATCAAATTGTTTCCTTGGATGTTACTTCGCTTGCTTCGCAATTGTACATTGTTTCTGTGAAGGGTGGCAATCACTCATTCACTCAGAAACTACAAGTGAGTAAGTAATCAAAGCGAATTGTTTTAAAAACAGAAAGAGGGGCTGCGATTTGCAGCCCCTTTTTTATGTTTTGGAATGAAGTATCGATATTTGCGGAAATTCAGGAGAGCGGTGCTTTAAATCCCTTGGTATTTATGTGATTAAAAATAATTCCGACAACTCGGGTCAATAATTCGGGCTATTA
Organism: Flavobacteriales bacterium; assembly: GCA_046303175.1. GTDB lineage: Bacteria > Bacteroidota > Bacteroidia > Flavobacteriales_D > Sanyastnellaceae > JAIBBG01. The sequence goes on along the minus strand of JBKCGW010000347.1, from coordinate 3,375 downwards.
GGCAATCATGCCATCAATCGTTTATTTTAGGCGTCATCATGAACCTGGCCATCACCCCCGAAAATGCAGCCCTCAACGCTCGGCTGGAGGAGTTGCATACACGCTTCCTTGAATCGTTTACCCGTCACAAATACATGGTGGAAGATGAGTCGCCCATTTTGACGGCTTTGTACCTGGAGGAATTGGGGCGCTTGCAACTCGTGTTGCTCGAAAAGCAAACAGAGGTTTCGCGTTTGAAGATGAAGATTGCGATGATTCATGCCGCACTCAACCGCAATGAAAAGCCCGACCTTCAGCGAATCGATCGTGAGATTCACCAAAAGTTGGATGGATACTATCGTGAAATTGCTGAGCGAAGCAGTCAGCTCGATACGGCTTCTAAGATGCTGGGCAGTCTGCTCTCAGAAGAAGAAGCCAAGAAGTTGAAGGAAGTCTTTTACGTATTATGTCGCCGCTTGCATCCCGATTTGAATCCACAACAAACAACCCAAGAGGCCGACCTCTTCATCAAGGTAAAAGCTGCATGCGACTTGCAGCAGCTCGATGAGTTGCAGCGCATATTGTTGTATCTCGACATGCGCGAAAGTTCCGACTTTACATCGCAGGTTACCGACGAGAAGCAGCAGCGTATAGAACACTTGGAGAAGAGCATTGCCGGATTGAAAGAGAAGATGGCTCAATTAGAAAGTGCATTTCCCTTTACGATGCGAGCGCTGCTCGGCGATGAGGCGGCACTTGCCGAGAAGAAAGCCGAGATTCAATCGTTCATCCAATCACAGGAAGAGGAGATTGTAAAACAACAGACTATTCTCGATATCATCGTTCATGAATAATTCTATTATTCCCTTAACCCCCGGACTTCTGGCCCTGCTCAGCAAGGGACAATCAGGGGTAACCCCCTTTACACAAGAGATTTTTCTGCTCGAGATACAAGTCGCGGGTACCTACTACGCGGAGCGTTTACCGGAGGTTGAAGATCGCATTCTGCCCGAACAGGTGCTCACGATGAAACGCGAACCGAATAACACATACGATGAGCACGCCATTGCCTTGTACATCGATGAGGTGCGTGTTGGCTACGTGCCCGCCAATCTGAACCTGGTCTGCTCGCGACTAATGGATGCCGGTAAGCTGTTTTTCGCACGCGTCGTAACCGCCAAGCGCGATGGCGAGTGGATGCAGATAGTGGCGAATGTGTATATGGTGGAGTAGAAGCGAAGTGCGAAGGACGAAGTGCGATGGGCGAGTGCAGGGTAAGCTTTGTAACCTAAGTTACCCTATGCGAAATCAGGTTGGGTTTACTTTCGCTTCATGAAATCTATAATATTTTGGCTGTTTGTGATGAGTGCACTTTTCCCTTTCGTTGGTGCGGCGCAGGTTTCATTTCCGTATACGTTGGAAATATCACCGGTTGATATACCTGAATTGGAAGGGCTGCATTCATATGCATTCGGAGAGTCAAATGGACGATACCTCATTGTAGGTGGTCGGCTCGATGGCTTACATGCACGTCAGCCTTTCAATGCGTTTCCACAGAATCAGAACAATACACAGCTGCGTGTGATTGATCCGCAGATGCAGCAGCAGTGGGTGCTTGATATGTCTGTATTGTCTGCATCGTTGCAAGAGCAGTTGCAGTCTACCAACATGTGTTTTGATCAACGTGGCGACAGTTTGTATATCGCCGGAGGGTACGCATATTCAGCAAGTGCCGGCGACCACATTACATTTCCGTATCTCACGGCGTTGCATGTGGAGGAGGTTATCGAAGGTGTTACACAGGGAGCGTTAAATGCCTCTTCTTTTCGACAAGTAGCTGATGAGCGAATGGCTGTAACAGGAGGCAGACTGGTTCACACAGGAACTTCCTTACTTCTCGTGGGCGGTCATCGCTTTGATGGTCGATATAATCCGATGGGAATGCCCACATACACGCAGACCTACACCAATGCTATTCGTCGTTTCCAAGTGTTACAGGATATCAACGGTATCGCTATTGTCGGATTTAGTGAGCAAGTGGATGAAGTGAATTTGCATCGTCGTGATTACAATCTGGTTCCTTGGTTGAGTGCCTCCGGAAACGAAAGCCATGTTATTTCGAGTGGTGTTTTTCAAGTAAATGCAGACTTGCCTTTTTTATATCCGGTCGAAATTGACGGAAGCGAGGTATTGCCGGAAACAAGCTTCAATCAATACTTGAGTAATTACCATTGCCCGACCGTTTCGTTGTTTGACGGCATTCAAACACATGCGCTGTTTTTTGGTGGAATGAGTCAGTACTATTACAGCAATGGTTCTTTGGTGCAGGACAATCAGGTGCCTTTTGTGCGCACTATCAGTAAGCTCACACGAACAACGGAAGGAGTTTATGAGGAAGCTCTCATGCCGGTTGAGATGCCGGGCTTAAAGGGAGCAGGAGCAGAGTTTTTCGTGAATTCTACTTTACCGATTAGCAATAATGGAGTAGTTCTGCTGGATCAGATTTCGGGCGATACCATCGATGTAGGGTTCATATACGGAGGTATCCTATCCGGTCAGCTGAATCCTTTCTCATCGAATCAAACTTCTGCTACTTCTGCAGATGCTGTTTTGTATCGCGTTCAGTTAATTCGCCAGCCAACGGTTGTTCAAGAAGTTCTTCCCGGCCAACATGGAAGAAGCATTCGCGTTTATCCGAATCCAATTGAATCCGTTTGCTTCGTTGAAGCGAACGTGCCCTTTGAACGTGCCGATTATTTTCTAACCGATGGTATGGGACGAACCATTGCGCAGGGTAGTTTGAGTTCGCTGCCGTTTGTTGATGGACATTATGAGTTGGAATTATCCGATGAACTTCCACCTCAACTTGTTCGATTGACCGTTGTTTTCGAAAACCGATATTATGCCACACAAACCTTGATGAAGTTATGAATGCATCATTCTGGAATGAACGCTACAAAGAAGAGGGGTTCGCGTATGGTTCGGAGCCAAATGAATTCATTGCATCTGAGCTGATGAAATTAAATCCGGGCAAAATTTTGCTTCCTGCAGAAGGTGAGGGGCGCAACGCAGCCTATGCACTTCAACTGGGGTGGAAGGTGGATGCTTTTGATATGAGCATCGCGGGACGCGATAAGGCCTTGTTGTTGGCAGCGGATAAGGCCGTAAATCTCCATTATGATGTGTGCGACGCGGCATCTTTTATACAAGAGGCGGTTGCAGAATACGATGCCATTGCCTTTTGTTTTACACATTTTCCGGGACCGAAACGGGTCGAGGAACACAAGGCGCTTGCAGCCTTGGTTAAGCCGGGAGGTGTGGCCATCATGGTAGTGTTTGCCAAAGGACACACAGCATATAACACGATGGACCCTCGAGTGGGCGGCCCCAAAGAGG
>JBKCGW010000346.1:0-3031 GCA_046303175.1 Flavobacteriales bacterium | reverse complement strand
TATCACTGCCGAACAGGTATTCGAAAAATCTTCCAACGTGGGTACTGCGTTGCTCGTCAAAAAATCATTCGGCGAAAACCCACAGGCCTACCTCGACAAGCTACACTCGTTTGGTATCGCCGATGCGCTAGGCATTACCCTTTCCGGCGAAGCATCGCCTCGCATGTACAAATCAACCAAGGACAATGGTTGGAGTGGATTGAGCCTTACCCAAATGTCGATTGGTTACGAAACCACCTGCACGCCCTTGCAAACGCTGGCATTCTACAATGCAGTAGCCAACAACGGTGTAATGGTTAGACCTCAGTTTGTGCAAGAGGTGCGTCGCAGCGGACAAATCATTGAAAAAGCACAACCCATCGTGTTGCGCCCGAAAATCTGCAAAGACGAAACGCTGGCACAATGCCGCAAAATGATGGAAGGTGTTACAGAAGAAGGCGGAACAGCGGGACGTCTCTTCGAAAAATGCCCTTACAAAGTGGCCGGTAAAACAGGTACTGCCTGGTTGCACGAAAATGGTGGATACCAAGCGCATCACTACCGCGCTTCGTTTGTAGGATACTTCCCTGCAGAAAATCCGCGCTACTCATGCATCGTTGTTGTGAACGACCCACGCGGAGCCTACTACGGAAGCGTTATCGCAGCGCCTGTGTTCATGGAACTTGCCGATAAAATTTACAGCACCGAACTCGAGTTCCACGCTCCCGCTCTCAACGACAGTACGCATATTGTAGAACGCCATTTGCCCACCGTGAAAAGCGGATCGGCTCGCGAACTGAAGACCGTTTTCTCCAGTCTGAACATTCCTGTATTTACCGATGGTGAAGGCCAGTGGTACACTACCCAACTGCAAAACGATTCCCTGCTCACAAGCCCACGCATTATTGAAGCCGGCATCGTGCCCAATGTAGTTGGCATGGGCTTGCAAGACGCATTATACCTGCTCGAAAGCCAAGGACTGAGGGTCCAGGTATCGGGCTTCGGCACGGTGCGACGGCAAAGTATACCCGCAGGAAACGCCATACAATCCAACCATCAGATAACCATCGAACTTCTGTGAAGCTACTCAAAGACATACTATTCAAATCACGCATTCAACAAGTGTTTGGATCAACGCACGTTGCGGTTGAGTACATCACCATGGACTCACGCGATGTAAAACCGTTGAGTCTTTTCGTAGCGGTGCCCGGGGTTACAGTGGATGGCCACGACTATATTGACAAAGCAATTGCCGCAGGTGCGCACGCCATCGTTTGCGAACGTGTACCCGCCTACCCTACCGGCAACATCACCTTCATTCAGGTTCAAAATGCAGCCGAAGCACTGGGTTATATCGCCGCGAACTTCTACGACAATCCGAGCGAAAAACTCAGTGTAGTAGCGGTTACCGGTACCAACGGAAAAACAACCACCGCAACACTCATGCATCGCCTTACGCGAAAAATGGGTTTCAAAGCGGGCTTGCTTTCTACGGTCGTAAATAAAATCAACGACTCCGACATTCCTTCTACGCACACCACGCCCAATGCCATTGCGCTCAACGCATTGTTGGCCGACATGGTGAATGCAGGTTGCACGTATTGCTTCATGGAAGCTTCTTCGCATGCGTTGCACCAACACAGACTTACAGGCGTGCAATTGAAAGGTGCCTTGTTCACTAACATCACGCACGACCACCTCGACTACCACAAAACCTTCAACGAGTATATCAAGGCAAAGAAGATTTTGTTTGATATGCTGCCATCGACCGCTTTTGCCATTGCCAACATCGATGATCGCCATGGCGAAATCATGACACAAAATTGCAAAGGCAAAATCAAAACGATGGCCTTGCACACCATGGCCGATTACCGAGCAAAGGTGTTGGAGAATGGTTTCGCGGGATTGCACTTGCTCATCGACAACCAGGACTTGTACACGCAACTCATCGGCGGATTCAACGCTTACAACATCCTTGCAGTGTATGCAGCGGCTATGGAGTTGGGTCTCGATAAAATGGAAGTACTCACTGCCATCTCGGGCTTGCAAGCACCCGATGGTCGTTTTCAGTATATCAAAACACCGAATGGAATTACGGCTGTAGTGGACTACGCTCACACACCCGATGCGCTGAAGAATGTGCTCAAGACCATTGCGGAAATACGCACAGGCAATGAGCAAGTCATCAGCCTCGTGGGTTGCGGAGGCGATCGCGATAAAACCAAGCGCCCCGAAATGGCTCGCATTGCTGCCGAATGGAGCAACCGCGTAATCCTCACCAGCGACAATCCGCGCAGCGAAGATCCGGATACCATCATTCAAGAAATGAAAGAAGGACTCGACTCGGTGATGATGAAAAAAACACTCGCCGTAACCGATCGTCGCGAAGCCATCAAGCTCGCGTGCACGCTCGCCAACGCCGGCGACATCATACTCATAGCCGGCAAAGGCCATGAGCGCTACCAGGAAATAGCAGGCGTGAAGCACCCTTTCGACGATTTCCAACTTGTAAGTGAAACCTTAACCATGCTCGAGAAATAATGCTGTATTATCTCTTTCAATACCTCGATCAACAATTCGACTTCCCGGGAGCAGGATTGTTTCAGTACATCTCGTTCCGCGCGGCACTGAGCATCATCCTTTCACTCACCATTTCCATGGTGTTCGGCAAGCGACTCATCGCCATGCTCAGAAGAAAGCAAGTGGGCGAAACCGTGCGCGACCTCGGACTGCAAGGTCAAATGGAAAAGTCGGGAACACCCACCATGGGCGGACTGATCATTCTCGCAGCCATCCTCATTCCTACGTTACTCTTTGCTCGGCTCACTAACGTTTACATCATCACGATGCTTATCAGCACCGTTTGGCTGGGTGCGGTCGGTTTCATGGACGACTACATCAAAGTATTCAAGAAAGACAAGGCGGGATTAGCAGGCACCAGCAAAATCATTGGTCAGATTGGTGTAGGTCTTATCGTAGCAGGCATGCTCTACTTCAACGAGAATGTCTTCATGAAAACGAAAATCAACGACACGCCGCTGGGAAGCTCTTC
>JBKCGW010000345.1:0-2775 GCA_046303175.1 Flavobacteriales bacterium | reverse complement strand
ATACAAAATGGGCAGTTGAGCATTTTCAAGTTTGTTGAAAATGTAAGAAACTAACAAATGCAATTTGAACGATTGAATTGCTTTACTTTCGAACCGTATTCCATTTTACCTATACAGAATCATGCACATTGCAATAGCCGGAAATATCGGTTCAGGCAAAACGACCCTGACCACCTTATTAGCAAAACATTACAAGTGGCAACCTCATTTTGAAGAGGTCGACGACAATCCATATCTCATCGACTTTTACAAAGACATGCAACGTTGGTCATTCAACTTGCAGGTGTTTTTCTTAAAGAGTCGCTTTCGTCAAATCATGGAATTGAAGAAGAGTGGAAAGAAGATTGTGCAGGATCGCACCATTTATGAAGACGCTCAAATCTTTGCTCCGAATTTGCACGCGATGGGTTTGATGACCACACGCGATTTCGAAAACTATGTTGATCTGTTCAGCGTGATGGATGATTTCATCACACCGACCGATTTGCTCATCTTCTTGCGAGCATCAGTGCCTGCGTTGGTTGACAATATCGGTAAGCGTGGTCGTGAATATGAAGAAGCTATTCGCCTTGACTATCTGACGCGTCTCAATGAACGTTACGAGGCATGGATTAGCACCTACAACAAAGGCAAGATGCTCGTAATCGATATCGACGATAATCGCTTCCATGAGAAGCCCGAAGATTTAGGGAAGATTATTGCCGGCGTGGACGGACAGCTGCACGGACTTTTCAAGTGATTAATGACTAATGACTAGTGACTAATTCCCTTCAATCAAGGGTTATCTTAACAATAAAAAAGGCGGTGATTTCATTGAAATCACCGCCTTTTTTTATTAGCCATTCGTCACTAGTCACTAGTCACTAGTCATTCGTCACTAGTTATTATTTCTTCCCCTGCAAATTCACCGTCATGATAACCTCGTTCTTGATCAAGTTGTCGCCGAGGTTGTCGAAGAATTTGTCTGAACCATATCGAACATCAAATTGTGAGCGATCGAATACAAATCCACCGCCTACATTGATGCCTCCGCCATTTGGAGCAACTACCAATGTGCAATTGAGATCTTTGGTAATTCCTTTAACAGTGAGTTTGCCAATTATTTCGTAGTTGATTGCATTCTTCTTGGTGCCGGATGTAATGGTGTATATGGCCTCACCAAATTTTCCTGTGTCGAAGAAGTCGGCGCTCTTCAGGTGACCTTCAATCTTTGTTTTTTCATTGCCTGATAGATCGGTGTTAGTGAGCGTATTCATGTCGATTACAATTTCACCACCGGTGATAGCGCCGCCTGATATATTCACGTTTCCGCGCTTCACTAGGATTGCACCTTGATGTTTCTTTCCGACAATGTTTTCGCCTCTCCATGTGAGTGATGAGGTAGCAACATCAATGGTGTAATTACCATCGCCTGCAGGTTGCAGATTGGTCGCTTTATCGGCACTTTGGATGGTGACCATGGAAGTGTCGGTAATTCCACTTTTCAAAGCGAGTTTGCAGCGCTGATAGCTTGCTTCGTATACAGAGTCCTTTCGCAGTTCTTTACATTTCGCATAATCAGGACTGTTTACGTCTTCTACAGTTGCGCAGTTGCATGCGTCGAATTGGGTGAGTCCGCCTTTTGCAGATTCGCCGCAGGATGCCATTAGCATTGTGGCAGCTAATGCAATCAAGGTTGTTTTTACGAAGTTCATGTATTCAATTGTTTTTAGTGTGTAAGCGTATCTGTTGAGGTCATGTGATAGGTGGTGGTATCAGCAGCACCTTCCATGTGAGTGCACTCCGTCTTCTTGTCTTTGCAGCAAGAAGCTCCTTCTCCGTGTGTGCATTCCATTTTCTTACCATCCGCGCAGCAAGAATCTTTACCATGCGCGTGCTCACCCAAAAGTGGAGCGAGTGTCAAACCAACGAGACAGGTCAACTTGATGAGGATGTTCATAGAAGGACCTGAAGTGTCTTTGAATGGATCACCCACAGTGTCACCAACTACTGCAGCCTTATGTGGCTCAGACTTTTTGTAGAAAATTTCTTTCTTGCCGTTTACTTCAATTTCAACGCCTTTCTCGAACGACTTCTTTGCATTGTCCCATGCACCACCGGCGTTGTTCTGGAAGATAGCCCACAACACACCGCTCACAGTAACACCTGCCATATAAGCACCGAGTGCTTCAGCGCCCATAACCAAACCGATGATGATAGGAGTAACGATGGTGATAACGCCAGGAAGCATCATTTCACGCAAGGCAGCACGGGTAGAAATTTCAACACACTTGCTGTACTCCGGCTTGCCTGTGCCTTCCAGGATACCCGGAATTTCGCGGAACTGGCGACGCACTTCGTTCACCATGTCCATAGCAGCTTTACCCACAGAGTTCATGGCAAGTGCAGAGAATACAACCGGAATCATACCTCCGATGAACAATGCTGCGAGCACTTTCGCGTCGAAGATGTTGATACCATTGATACCTGTGAACGTAACATAAGCTGCGAAAAGAGCGAGTGCTGTAAGAGCAGCAGAAGCGATAGCAAAACCTTTACCGATAGCGGCAGTTGTATTACCTACCGAGTCGAGGATGTCTGTCTTTTCGCGCACGTCTGCAGGAAGTTCACTCAGCTCAGCAACACCACCCGCGTTGTCGGCGATAGGACCGAATGCATCAATAGCAAGCTGCATGGCAGTGTTGGCCATCATTGCAGAAGCAGCGATACCTACCCCGTAGAAACCTGCCAATGCATATGCACCCCACATAGCCCCTGCGAAAAGGATAACAGGCA
>JBKCGW010000344.1:0-16862 GCA_046303175.1 Flavobacteriales bacterium | reverse complement strand
TCAACTTATTTCATGCGGTGAGGTACAACTGAATGGTGGCCTTCTAAATGACCCAGTTGTTGCGTGTGCTTCATGCGGTGTCTACAACTATTGCTACACTACTTTTGATTTCTATCAACAAACGTATTGCCCGGATAATGCGGGCGATGGATTTGTATCCATCACCTTTTTGGAGGGCTCAGCTGCGGTGAACGACAATCTGTTCGTGTTCAACGGGCCCAATACATGGCCATCTCCACAGCTAGGCTCGTATACAGGAGATTTGACCGGGTTGACTTGGACTTCAACCGATCCATCGGGATGTTTAACCTTCTACATATCCGAATGGGACGGAGTAGGCAACTGCACCGATGGAGGTGCGGAAGAGTTCTTGTACTCGGTAAGTGCGGGCAGCGCTGAGGCAGCCTCGTTTGTTTGGAATTGGACCCCCAATAATCCATTGGATTTTGATAACGTGGCATCCCCGACTGTTCTCGACTTGAACCAAAACACAACGTTTACACTTACAGGCTATCCTTTCGGCTACCCCGGCTGTGCATCGTCCGATCAAGTATTTGTGGGTATTGATCCACTTGGTTCACCGGGAGAGAATGCTGATCTTGAAATATGCCCAACCGCCGCTCCATTTAGCTTATTTGAATCGTTGGGAGGAAATCCCGCCACAGGTGGGGAATGGTTCTACAATCCGGGTGGTGGTTTGCCCCTCGAACCATTGGCGAGCGAACAGTTTGATCCTATGACTCAACTGCCGGGAGATTATGATTATGTGATCTCGGTAAACGCTGATTGCCAGAATTTCGCTACGGTTACTATCGAAATGCCCCTTCCCACAGAAATCATTGCATCCGACGATACAACTATTTGTAACGCCGGTGAAGTAAACTTGGATCTGTACACGCTTTCTGAAGGCCTTGCTCCATTTCAGTACAACTGGATGTTCAATGGTCAAATGGTAAGCACGAGTGAAGATGCGAATTTGTTACCAACTGAAAATGGAATTGCTTGCCTGACCGTGACAGATGCCTGCAATTACACCGTCGAAAGCTGCATAAACATCGAAGTGTTGCCTATCATTACTCCCCTCTTCACCGCAGACACGACAGCAGGTTGTTGGCCCGATGGGTTCCAACTGAGTATTGTGACTGATCCGGCTGATTACGCACAATCGCGTTGGGTACTAACCGATGGTCAGCAATTTCTGAATCAGAGTGATGTGAGCGTTGCTTTTGAACTTCCGGGTACTTATGGCGCTGAACTGATTCTCACCAATGCTGCAGGTTGCTCTTATTCTGTGAACGCAGACAACCTGCTAACTAGCTATTCACCCCCCAGTGCTAACTATAGTTTTGGTCCTCAACCCACCAACATATTCGACACCGAAATTAACTTTACCGACGAGACCTCAGGATTCCCAATTTCGGAATACCTGTGGACGTTCAGTACGCTCGAAGGTGAGTTGTTGGGCGGATCAGCGGCAGCTAATCCTTCTTTTACCTTCCCGAATGATTTCGGAGGTGTTTACTTGGTAAACATGCAGGTAACCGATGTAAACGGATGCACCGATGTGGTTCCAACCGGCACTGTTCTAATTGATGACCTTACCCAGTTCTACATACCTTCCGGATTCACCCCAAACAATGATGGATTGAATGATGTACTTCGATTTGAGGGAGCTGATATTGACTCGGAACGATTCTCTTTTGAAATATTCAATCGGTATGGCGAGTTGGTGTTCAAAACCACAGATCCTTCGGAAGCCTGGACCGGTGAAGTGCGTGATGGAAACCACTATGCTCCCAATGGAGCATACAGCTGGATTGCATTGGTTGTGTCTAAATCAACCGGTGCCAAGAAGGAACTCAGTGGTTCAATTTTGATTATGCGCTAAGTGTTATTCACAGGTTGGTTGTGATTTATTGGTTGGCATCGCTGCCAAAAAACTAAGGGTATACTAGGATAATTGGGTATTTTTGCATAGATACTCTATTATCATAACCCTAACAACCGCTATGACACTCTTTCCGTATTTCAATCGCATTCTGGTAATTGTCATTTGCTTGTTTGTTCAATTCGACACCCTAGCTCAAGTGACGGTGAACGCAGCCATCAACAACACAACTATCAACACGTGCAACGAGTTTCTTATCGACTCAGGTGGACAAGGTGGACCGGGTTACAGCAATAATGAAGACGTAACCTTTACGATTTGTTCAGACAATCCCGGAGACCAGGTAACTGTTACTTTCAACCTTTTCGATCTCAGCACCGTCGATACAGCTCCGGGGAATGCAAACAACTCGGATCAAATGTATGTTTTTGACGGCCCGACAACTGCCGCCAATTCATTGGGTAACTACGGAGGAAACGGACTTCAGGGAGTTGTAATTCAAGCGACACCACAAAATACCTCAGGTTGTCTTACTTTTCAATTTGTATCGAATGATGATGGTACAGGAGCATTCACAGCATCTGCTTCGTGCAATACTCCTTGCGCTACCCCACAAGCAGGTGGATTTATCGTTGGGGGTATAACTCCTGATAGCATCCGCGTCTGTGTTGGTGAATTGGTCACCTTTCAAGAGCAGGGTTCATTTGCACAAACCGGTTTCAACCTAGAAAGTTATACTTGGGATTTCATGGACGGATCTCAGGAAACCGTAACAACCCCGGGAGCACAGGTACAACATGCATTTACTCAGCCGGGCAATTTTCTTGTCCAGTTGTTTGTAAACGATGACAATCCCGATAACAGCTGCTCGAACTCGAACTTCATTTCGCTGGACATCCTGGTGGCTACAATCCCTGATTTTATTGGTTTTCAGGAGGATGAAACACTCTGTATCGGAGAAGAAATTACCTTCCAAGCTACACCTGAATTGTACGAGGTGACTTGGAATGGTTTCCAAGGCAATGTAATAATTGAGAACGGCTGTCTACCCGATACATTGCTGGGTATATCTCAAAACATTGAGATCTTTCAAATGGGATTTCTTGCAGGTACGAACATTGAAAGTATTGATGATATTGAAAGTATTTGCCTGGAAATGGAGCATAGCTTCATGGGTGATATTGTAATTTTCGTTACGTGTCCAAACGGACAGCAGGTGATGCTGCATCAGCAAGGAGGTGGTGGAACTCAGATAGGCGTTCCGGTGCAAGCAGACAACATCAACTGCGACGACCCTGCTACACAAGGAGAAGCTTGGGAATACTGCTTCACTCCGGATGCTACAACAACTTGGGTTGAATGGGTGAACAACAGCGGTTTTGGGGGCACCTTACCAGAAGGAGATTATGAGCCGGTTGCCTCTTTGGATGGACTCATTGGATGTCCGACCAATGGTGTATGGACACTTACTGTAGTAGACAACTGGGCTGCCGATGACGGCCAGTTGGTTGGGTTTGGTCTCAACTTGGATGCTTCCTTGTATCCTGAAGTGGTTGAGTATACTCCCGAGATTTTACCCGGTCCTTCTACTTCGTATTGGAGCAATGCACCTTTCGCTACCATAAACGACAACAACTTGGATGAAATCAACGTGGTTCCTACTGCGGTTGGTGAATACACCTACGAATACACCGTAATCGACGACTTTGGTTGCTCCAACGACACTTCATTCACAATTACTGTATTTGATGCAGCGGATGTAACAGCACCTGCCGATTTCGGAGTGGGCTGCGATGCGCTTGTACTGCAAGGCTGGTATGAGGGCTTTCCTTCGCCAGAGTGCTCTGATTGCGTTGAAGACCTCACCTATTGCTACAGCGACAACGACAATCAAACCTGGACCTATTGCACCGATAACCCGGGCGATGGTACTTCGATTGCCCTTTCGTTCGAAAGCGGTCAAATGGAAGCTTTTTTCGAGGACTTAACCATCTATGATGGACCTAATACAACCTCACCCATCATAGAGGCGTGGTCGGGTGGCGATGCAACCGGCATGTCGTGGTCGGCACCGAGCGGATGTATCACCATTACGTTCACTTCCGATGGCAGCGTATCGTGTAACGGTGGATCATTCACCAACTGGATTTACTCGGTGCAGCCTGCCCTTCCAGGCGATATTGCCCAATGGTCTCCAGACGGCTATGAGTGGGAATGGACGCCCACTGCCCCGTTGGATAACCCAACGTTGCAAGCACCAACTATCGTTAACCTCGACGGACAGACAACGTTTACAGTAACCGGTTTTCCGATAGGCCACCCCGATTGCGCCAGCAGCGACGATGTAACGGTCTTTTTGAATCAAAACCAAGACGCCGGTGATGACAGGGAAATTTTTGTTTGCACCACTGCAGCTCCGTTTGAAATGCGAGACAGTCTAGGTGGAACACCTTATGCCCTTGGCGAATGGATGGATGTTATGGAAAATCCACTCGCCGATGGGATTTTTGATCCTGCCGTGGATGCTGCAGGTACCTTCTATCACTTCATTCCTGCCGGATGCGATACCGCCGAGCTCATCATCAATATCATAGAACCGGTTGAAATTACTACCCCCAACGACACCATGCTGTGCGATGGCGGATCTGTTAATCTCGACACCTTGTCTTTGCTATACGGAAAGGCTCCTTATCAATTTACCTGGACCTATGGTGGCATTGCCGTTGGCACATCGGCCAACACAATTTACACACCTGCAGAAAGTGGTGAAGCCTGCCTAACAGTAACTGACGGTTGCGCTTACACGGCTACTTCTTGTTTCCAAACTGATGTGTTGCCTCCCGTGGAAGTTCTATTCTCGGCCGATACTACGAATGGATGCTGGCCCAATGGTTTTAACCTGGCTATTGATAGCGATCCTTCTACGTTTGCATCAAGCACTTGGTCTATTTCAGATGGTAATACTTTGCTGAACCAGGATCCGATCAACGTAGCATTTGAATACCCGGGAAACTACACTGTCAATTTGACTCTTACCAATGCAGCCGGTTGTGATTACACCGCTCCTCAGCCCATTACGCTTGCAAGCTATTCACCTCCTGTTGCAGGCTATGTTGCATCTCCGCAACCTACCGACATTTTTGATACAGAGATTCAGTTTACGGATATGACACAGGGATATCCCATTACCAATTATCTCTGGACCTTCACCACTTCCACTGGTGAGCCTCTTGGAGGTTCTGCTGCAGCCAATCCTGTTTTTGAATTTCCCGATGGTTATGGCGGTACTTATATCGTGAACCTACAAGTAACCGACATTCATAATTGCACCGACGTAATTACACCGGGTATTATCACGATTGATGATTTATTGCAGTTCTACATTCCATCAGCTTTCACCCCCAACAACGACGGATTGAATGATGTATTGAAGTTTGAAGGAGCTGACATTGACCCCACTCGTTTCCATTTGCAAATCTTCAACCGTTACGGTGAGCAGATGTTTGAAACAACTGATCCTTCGATTCCATGGACCGGGAACATACGCGGTGGTGAGCACTTTGCGCCCAACGGAGTTTATAACTGGATTGCGATTATTGTTTCGAAATCAACCGGAGTTAAAAGAGAGCTCAACGGCGATTTAATCATTATGCGCTAAAAAAGCGTAGGTGGTTCATACAGCTCCGGATAGTTGTAGGGTTTTGAAGCTTCCTGTGTATTGCCCGGCGAGTTCTTTCCGCGAAGTTGCTTTACGGTATGTGCTCGAATGGAATCGTCTTGTGTTGGTTTTAGCAGTGCTTTCAACGCATCCATGGACGTTTCCGAATTTATCCATGTAAGCATATCTTCTCCCTCCAACATGACCGGCATGCGAGGTTCCTCTAGTTCCGGATTATTATGAATTTCGGCCATCAGACCGGTGCCCTTCGTTGTGACGATGGCGAATGAAAGTAGGATCTCTCCCCTTTCTCGATCTTTCCACTCATCACATACGACCGCCAACCAACGCACCTCCTCGTCCTTCCAATCAATGAAGTATGGAAACTTCTTTCCCTTTACATGCTTGTACTCATAGAATCCCGTAATGGGCAACAATCCGCGGCGTGTTGAAGCTGCATGCTTGAATGCCGGCTTCTCGAATACCGATTCAGCCCTAGCGTTCAGCGTCATGTTGCTTAATTCCAATGCCGCATTCCAGTCTTTGCACCATAGCGGAATAAGTCCCCAATGCATCGGCTGCCAATGAATTCCCCCCTGTGAAATAAGTACCGGCAGCTCCGGGTGATCGAAACCGCTCACCGCAAAAAGCGGCTTGCCCTTCAGTTGTTCACGAAAAATACGCAGCGCCTCTTCTATCTCCTCGGGTAAGGAGTTTTTGCGCTGCCCCTGCTTCACGATTCTCTCTTCGAGTTGTTGTATGGTGTAGCACATGAATCGAAAGTAGATAAAAAACCAACCGATTCAAATCTGAATTTTCATCCTTTACATTTGTGTCATGAAAGGGTTACGAGGCGCTCACATAGCTCTATTGGTTGCAGGCTCTCTTATGCTTGTGATTTGCTCGTTTCGCGTTAAGCCCTCTTCCAAGAAGAAAGAAGCCCTCAAAGTTGAATTGGGCAGGCAGTTGTTTTTCGACAAAGCCTTAAGCAATCCGAATGGGCAATCGTGCACCGTGTGCCATGCGCCTAAGACTGCTTTCTCAGACCCCAATCATGCCATTGTTTCTGAAGGGATGGTGGATGGCGCCTTTGTAAATAGAAACGCACAATCGTTGGCGTATGTCGGTTTCATTCCGCCACTAGATCGTGACTCACAGGGAAACTACTACGGCGGATTGTTTTGGGACGGTCGAAGCAATTCGTTGCAACACCAGCTCTCAGGTCCCTTTTTCAATCGGGCCGAAATGAATAATACCGACACGGCCATGCTCGTGAATGAGGTTCTTAACGCGCCCTACTACTCGCTCTACAAAAAAGTCTACGGCCGCATGCGCTATGCCGATGAAGCGTATGGTAATCTATGTGATGCCTTGGCTGCTTTCGAACGCAGCAGTCTTTTCAACGAGTTCTCCTCCAAGTATGATTTTTATGCCGCAGGTAAAACTTCATTGACTGCTCAGGAGCAGCAAGGACTTGAACTGTTTATCGGCAAAGGACGTTGCGAAACGTGCCATTCCATGGAGATTCCTGCGGAAGGAAGCCATGCATTGTTCACCAACTTCAGGTATTACAATTTGGGTGTACCGAAAAACGAAAACAATCCGTTCTACACCACCTCCACCGAAATCAATCCGCAAGGAATTGCCTTTGTTGATTTAGGCCTTGGAGCTGTTGTGAATGAGGCTGCTGAAAACGGTAAGTTTCGCGTGCCCACCTTGCGCAATGTGCAGTACACAAGCCCCTATTTTCATAATGGTTATTTCAACACATTGAAGGAAGTGGTTCACTTCATCAACATGCGTGACGCTGAGAATATGGCCATGCCTGAAGTGCATGAAAACATCGCCCATCAAATAACCGGCAGTTTGCACTTAACCGAAGCAGAAGAAGATGCGCTAGTAGCATTCCTACTCTGCCTTACCGATGGGTATGCGCTTCCTTAGGCATTCAGAAACCGTCCGGTGTGGGTAGTTTTCGGCGCCTGAGCAGGTGGGCCACTGTATACAACGTTACCTCCGGCATTGCCTCCTTCGGGTCCCATATCTATGAGCCAATCGGCACAGCGAATTACATCGAGGTTGTGCTCAATTGCGATGATTGAGTGACCGTTGTTGAGCAGCGCCTGAAAAGAATCCATGAGCTTTTTTACATCATGAAAATGGAGGCCAGTAGTTGGTTCATCGAAGATGAAAAGAGTATGCTGTGCGTTGCTTCCTTTCGCAAGGAATGAAGCCAACTTGATACGCTGAGCCTCACCGCCGGAAAGCGAAGATGAACTTTGACCCAACCCGATATACCCCAACCCTACTCGCTGAAGCGGAAGAAGTCGATCCACAATATTGCGGTTGACTGTTTTAGCATTTTCCTCGGTAAAAAATACAATTGCCTCATCAATTGTCATGTCGAGGATATCTGAAATCGATTTTCCCTTGTATTGAATTTCGATTACTTCATCCTTGAATCGTTTGCCCTTGCATGCGTCGCAGACCAGCTGAATATCGGCCATGAATTGCATGGATATGGTTTGCATGCCCTCGCCTTCGCACGACTCGCATCGACCACCTTCAACATTGAAACTAAAATGCGCGGGCTTATAGCCGCGTTGCTTGGCGAGCGGTTGCTGACAATACAACGAGCGAATGTCGTCGTAGGCTTTTATGTACGTAACAGGATTGGAGCGAGATGATTTTCCAATTGGATTTTGATCGACGAATTCGACTGCACCAATCGTTTTTACATCGCCTGAAATCGAATCATACTCGCCAACAGTGACCGATGGAAATCCGCCCAATTCCTTTTGAAGTCCAGGGTAAAGTATGTTTTTCACCAACGTGGATTTGCCGCTACCGCTCACACCGCTCACCACAGTGAAGCAACGCAGAGGGAAGGTAGCTTCGATGTTTTTCAGTGTATGCTCGCGAGCTCCTTGAACCACCAATTTATCTTTACCTAGTTTCTTCAATGCTTGTCGCTCAATCTTCTTGTCGCCCTTCAAATAATCGGCGGTGAGTGTCTTGCCTGATGCCAACAGTTCATCAATCTTTCCGGTGAAAACGACATTTCCTCCGTTCACTCCGGCCTCCGGCCCCATATCGATGATGTGATCGGCGGCCTTCATTATTTCCTCATCGTGTTCCACAACAATCACCGTGTTTCCTTGTGCCTTCAAGTTTTGCAATACGCCAATTAATCGCTGCGTGTCGCGCGAGTGAAGACCTATACTGGGTTCATCGAGAATATAAAGAGAACCTACCAGCGCACTGCCCAAGCTTGTTGCGAGATTGATTCGCTGCGATTCTCCGCCACTCAATGAATTGGAAAGTCGATTGAGAGTTAAGTATTCCAGTCCCACTTCGTTGAGGTATCCCAGGCGATTGGTTATTTCCATGAGCAATCGCTTTGCTACCTTTTGGTCCTGGTCATTGAGTTTCAAGTTGGAAAAAAAACGATAGCATTCTCCCAGTGGCATGCTCACCAATTCTGAAATACTCTTTTCTGCAACCTTCACATAATTCGCATCCTTTCGCAAGCGAGTTCCTTTGCAATCGGGGCAAGGTGTTTTTCCGCGGTAGCGACTCAGCATTACGCGATACTGAATTTTATACGACTCAGACTCCAGATGCGAGAAAAACGCATTCAAACCTTGAAAGTACTTATTGCCTGTCCACAGCAATTCCAATTGTTCGGCAGTAAGCTCGAATAAGGGTTTATGTATAGGAAATTGAAACTTGGAAGCATGATAGACCAACTGATCCTTCCATTCGCCCATCGTTTCTCCTCGCCAGCAGGCAATGCCATCTTGGTAAATGCTGAGTTTGCGGTTGGGCATAACGAGATTCTCGTCAATACCAATGATGCTTCCAAAGCCTTCGCACCGCTTACATGCCCCAACCGGATTGTTAAACGCAAACAGATTTACGCTCGGTTCTTCGAAGGCAATACCATCCGCTTCGAATCGATTGCTGAACAGTTCCGGTTTATTCGAATCGGCCAGCATGATTTCGCATACTCCCCTTCCTTCGAAAAACGCACTTTCGGTGCTGTCTGCTATTCGACTCAACGTATCATCGTCGGCACTGGCCGCCAAACGATCCAGCACCAGTGAAAACTGTTTCCATTTGTGCTTTTTGGCAACGCAATCTTCAATCAATTGAATCTCACCCTCGGCATAGATGCGCGAAAAACCTTGCTGAGCGAATATCTCCAATCGTTTGTTGATGTCGGCTCCGGAGGCCGTAACCGGTGCCATAATGTAAAATCGCGTGCCTTCCTGAAGCTCCTTACACCAATTCACAACATCCTTAACGGTGTGACGCTTTACCTCCTTGCCACTCACGGGAGAGTAGGTTTTCCCGATTCGGGCAAAAAGCAACTTCAGATAATCGTAAATCTCGGTGCTTGTGCCTACGGTCGATCGCGATGAACGGCTGATAACCTTTTGCTCGATGGCCACTGCCGGACTGATTCCGATGATGGAATCCACATCCGGTTTGTCGAGCCGTCCTAAAAATTGACGGGCATAGCTGCTTAAGCTCTCTACATAACGACGCTGACCTTCAGCAAACAATGTATCGAATGCTAGGGAGGACTTTCCGGAACCACTTAGGCCCGTTATTACCGTGAATTGATTTCGCGGAATGGCAACGTCAATGTTCTTGAGGTTGTGCATCCGTGCACCTTTTATCAGAACAAAATCTCTGAAATCCAACCCATTTCCCCGTTTTTGGGGCATCGTATTCTTCTTGCTTGCCTTGGCCATATAAACTGCAAAGTTGACTTAGAAACAAGGAGAATGGCGGGGTGTTCAAAAAATGGGGACTGGAGAGTGGGGACTGAGGACGGGGGACTGGGGACTTGGGATTGGAGAATAGGGGTAGTTGTGTTTTTATTTGGGCGGGATTATTTTGGTTTTCGTCTAATTATTTGTCTTTTTCATCTAAATAAAAAGGGCTAAACGTAACCAAATCAGGGGGATTAGGGTAGAAGGTTGTGATTTCAAGATAATCCAACTAAGAACAAAGAGCAATGAAAAACCTAACTGCCCTATTTCTTTTGATGCTGATGTACGCTTCGACGACACTGGCTCAAAACTCTTCCTCGTGTCCATCGGACATGCTCAACGACTCACTGATGAACCACAACATGGAGTTCAGCAGAAGTTTCTTTTACATGGAGCATGTACTGGGAATGAATCGCAACCTGCATCCATCTCAACGCACCGATGAAGTCTATACAATACCTGTAGTGGTTCACGTAATCCACACAGGCGAATCGTATGGCACCGGTACGAACATCACCAACGAACAAATCTTTTCAGCTATTGAAGCACTCAATGAAGATTTTCGACGCATGGCCGGAACCAATGGTTTCGGTAATGGTGTTGACGTGGGTATTGAGTTTTGTTTGGCTGCCCGCAATCCAAGTGGTCAACCAACCAATGGAATTGTGCGTGTAAACGGAAGCTCTGTAGCCAATTATGCGACCATGGGAATTGAGGCATCCTCAGGCACCGGGGCAGTGGAAGAGAGTGTTAAAGCACTTTCAACTTGGCCTCGCACTTCTTATCTTAATATTTGGATCGTTAATGAAATTGAGAACAATGACGGAGGAAGCGGCATTCAAGGTTATGCCTATTTCCCTGTAAATAGTCCGATAGATGGTATCGTGTTGTTGTACAATGCATTCGGCACTGTGGGTAATTTGAAGTCATATACCAACATGAATCGCACCTTGACGCACGAGGTAGGTCACTACCTTGGATTGTATCATACTTTCAACTCAACGAGCTCTTGTTCTGGAGAAACCAATTGTGCTACACAAGGTGATCGTGTGTGCGATACTCCTCCAACTATTCAGGCCGGTAGCTGCAGCAGCCCGGCTTGCTCAGGTACACAGCAAGTAGAGAATTACATGGACTATACATCGCAGACATGTCAGGACATGTTTACCGATGGACAAAAGTTGCGCATGCGCACTACTCTTGAGACACAGCGCACCAGTATCCTCACATCGATGGGTTGTATGCCGGTATTTCAAAACGACATAGGAATTACTGCTATCATCAGTCCTACGGGAACAAACTGCGCAGGTGGAATTGTTCCTCAGGTGACATTGGCCAACTTCGGAGGCAATACCCTTACCTCGGCGGTAGTTCAATACAACATTAACGGATCAGGTAGTCAATCGTACACCTGGAGTGGTTCACTTGCTCCCGGTTCTTCCACAACCGTAACCCTACCTTCTATTAATCCGGCTGCAGGTTCACACACCTTTTATGCTTGGACAGGATCACCCAATGGAGGCACCGATGAAAACGCCGCTAACAATCAGTCTACCGGTGTATTTGCGGTTACCGCAGGCTCTGCTGCTCAATTGGATGTTGTACTTGATTACTATGGTACTGAAACCAGTTGGACTATCAGCGATGCCAACAACGTAATTCTAATGAACGGCGGACCGTATGTTAATGGTCAACAAGGACTTCACAACGTTACTCCCGTTTGTTTGGCAGAAGGTTGTTATACACTCACGATGAATGACGTGTATGGCGACGGACAAGGATTTACGAATGGTAGTTTCTCACTCACTGCCGCCGATGGGTCTATACTCGCACAAGGTGCAGGAAACTGGGGTGATTCATCAGTTAATCCCTTCTGCATTGTAGCTTCAACCCCTCAAGGCCAGGCTCCCGTTGCATCTTTCACAATTCAAGACAACTCAATTTGCCGCAACGTTCAGAACGACTTTACAAGCACCAGCACTCAGTCGCCCAACAGCTTTAGTTGGAGCTTTGAAGGCGGCACACCCGCTACTTCAACGCAGCAAAATCCGCAAAACGTGACCTATGCAAATGCCGGAACATATGACGTTACACTTACCGTTAGCAATGCGAATGGAAGTGACACCTACGTATGTGCCAACTGCGTAACCGTTTATGCCGATCCTATTGTTACGTTGACTTCTACCAATCCCGGTTGTGGCGCTCAAGCCAATGGAAGTGTTACCAGCTCCGTTTCAGGAACCGGTCCTTACACCTATAACTGGAGCAATGGATCAACCGGTGCTAACCTCAGCAATGTGGGAGCAGGTAATTATACCGTAACTGTTACTTCTGCTCAAGGCTGTAGCGGTCAGGCAAGCGTTACTTTGACTAATCCGTCGGGAATGACCTTAACAGGCAATGTTCAAAATGCAACTTGTGCAGGTGTTGCCAACGGAAGCATCACAACGAGTGTTGCCGGAGGTACGGGAAATAAAACATATGCATGGAGCAACGGTGCAACCACTGCCAACATTAGCAATTTAGCTGCCGGCTCTTACAGCGTGACGGTAACGGATGCCGCAGGATGCACTGCAACAAACACCTTTACAATTACTGCCCCCAGCGCAATCACTATTTCAGGATCAGCAACTGCAATTACATGTGCAGGCTTAAACAATGGATTAATAACCGTATCTGCTACGGGCGGTTCCGGCAACAAAGTCTTCACATGGAGCAATGGTGCAACCGGAAGCTCTATCAATAATCTTGGCGCAGGAAACTACACTGTAACAGCAACCGACGCTAATGGATGCACAGCTACAGCCAGCTATAGCATTAGCGCACCGCAGGCCATCAGCATTACCGGCACTGCCAATGCTGTAATCTGTTTTGGAGATAACAACGGAAGCATCCTCGTGAATGCAACCGGAGGAACCGGCAATAAAACATTTACCTGGAATACAGGAGCTGTTGGAGCAGGCATCAACAACCTGGCTGCAGGAAGTTATACTGTAACTGCAACAGATGCGGCAGGCTGCTCAGCTACCCAAAGCTTCACTGTTAACAGCCCATCAGCGCTCACAATTAACAGCGTAGTTTCAAGTGTAAGTTGCTTTGGAGAAAATGACGGAAGCATTGTGATTAACGCCAACGGAGGTTCGGGAACATTGAGCACAACCTGGAATACAGGAGTAAACGGAAACACCTTGAATAACGCCGCTGCAGGAAGCTATGTGGCTACTGTAACTGATCTTGCGGGATGCCAAGCCAGCGCAACGTTTACCATCAGCGAACCGCAGGCCTTGGAGGCTAATTTGACAGACTTCGACATTGCTTGTGACGACTTGAGTGGCTCTGCAATCGTATCACCTGCAGGCGGAACCGGCCCATACATTGTGAACTGGAGCAATGGCATCAACGGATACACCAATGATGAATTGGCTGCCGGAAATTACTCGGTGAGCATTACTGACAATCAAGGTTGTGTAATCACCAATTCATTCACCATTACTCAAAGCGACAATTTGAGTGTATTCCTTCAAACTGAAAACATCAGCTGTTTTGGCGCTAGTAACGGTAGTATTGAAGCGCTGGTAAGCGGCGGAGACCAGAACTATACTTATGAGTGGAACAATGGCGCTTCATCAGCATCTATCAGCAACTTGCTCAGCGGTCAATATACGTTGACGGTAACCGATGGCTCAGGTTGCAGTGGAATTGCACAGGCGACCATAACACAGCCGGCTCAATTGACCGCCGCAATCGACGCTAATGACATTACCTGCTTCGGACAGAACAACGGATCGGCCTTAGCGATTGTATTCGGTGGAACAACTCCTTACCAGTATGGATGGAGTAATGGTAGCAACGATGAAATGACTGAAGGACTTTCTGTAGGTTCATTAACCCTCAACATTGTGGATGCCAACGGTTGCACAGCGCAGACCAGTGAAGTAATCGAGCAGCCTACCATGCTTACAGTGAACGTCCTCATCACCGATGCAGAAACTTGCGCAGGTAATGATGGTGGCGCAGAGATTATGATTGATGGTGGTGTTCCTGCGTATGCTATATCATGGAGCAACGGATCGAATAGCAGCATTCTCGAAAATGCCGCATCGGGTGTTTACAATGTAGTTGTGTCAGATGCTAATGGTTGTACCATCAACGCAAGCGCGGAAATCCTGTATGATTGCGAAGTAACTATTCCACCCACTCAATTGATGGAGCAGTATTGCAATACTTCCGATTTCGGAATGGATGGTACACTCGCATGCGAAATCGTTGAAGGCGCTGAGCAGTACATGTGGCGCGTATCAACACCCACCGGTACAATTTTGATTGATGAGTTCACAAACAACAATCAATTCAACGTTTCAGGTGTGCCCGGCTTGCAATACAATACAACGTATGTAATCGGTATCAAGGCTCGTGTGAATGGTAACTGGGGTCCGTTTGGTGACTACTGCTCTGTGACTACTGAGACACTCGACTTGCCAACAACCGGCATTGTAGCAGCCGATTGCGGAACCACCATTCAGGCATGGGGTGAAACCATTGAAGCCATTGCGATTGATGGAGTATTGAATTACGAATGGCACATCACCGGCAATAACTACGACTGGACAGCATTCACCGCGGATCCAAGTCTGAGCATTGTGGATGCTATGCAGCTCACTGCCGGTGAAACCTACGAAGTAAGTGTTCGCTGCGCCTACGGAGCAGGCATATTTACTGAATGGAGCAGCACCTGCACATTCACCGTAGCACTTGAATTGCCTGTAGTAGAAAGTGATGCAAGCCAATTTACTTTCAACTTGTATCCCAACCCTTGCAATGGAAGCGCATTCAACGTACAGTGGGTTTACAGTGAAAACAACCAAGAAAATTTGCAAGTAACTGTGCATGATGCAGCTGGAAAAATTGTACTCAGCCAGAAACTAAGTGCAACAAACTCAGGAAACTTCGAGGTAACCTTTAATACAGCATTGAGCAGCGGATTCTATGTAGTTACGCTGGAAAACAACTCAAAGAGACTTGAAAAGAAACTGTTGGTGAACTAAGGACTAGGGTGGAGACCAATAACTTTGGTCTAATTAGATTGCCCGCTGACCAATATGGTTAGCGGGCTTTCTATTTTTTTTCAATCCAGAAATCGCGCTTTTTCATCGAGCCTAGGCACACGGCACGTATCGCGCTTTCCGAACCAACGGTATCGGTTGGATGCGACCCAATCGTACACGCGGTCACGCATACCAACCGGGATTAAAAAAAACGGAAATGTCATAAAGCCATACCAAGCAACATCACGAAATACCCAAAGTGCTGCGGCAGATTTACGGTATACCCTACCCTTTCGGTAATACACGATTGAAGCAAGATCTACCCTGTCAGAAACCGGCAACACCTTTTCGGCTGTCTTTCCCTGAAGCGATGCAAACCGGAGGTTGCGTCTTTTGTTTGCAGCCATCAGCCAATTCACTGTGCTATTGCAGAAATTACAGACGCCGTCAAAGAACACTATATTCTCCGGATTTCTCATTGCTACGAAAGTAAAGCAGAGGCGCGCATTAGCAACTCATCCTGATTATCTTGCACGCCTCAACAGCACACAAACTATGTACTACAGCGACTATCTTCAACTGAATAAAATTCTGGGCGCGCAAGAATTAGAGAGCGACAAAGCGAACCGACATGCTCACGATGAAATGTTGTTTATCATCATTCACCAATCGTATGAGCTTTGGTTCAAGCAAATCATGTTCGAGGTAGATTCAATTCATGCAATTATGTCGAAGCCAACCATCAACGACAACTCGCCGGAATTGATGATGGTTTCGCATCGAATGTTTCGCGTAGTAGAGATTATGCGTGTGCTCGTGCACAAGGTGGACATCTTGGAAACGATGACCCCACTCGACTTCCTCGACTTCCGTGATTTGCTTCGTCCGGCCAGCGGTTTCCAGAGCATGCAGTTCAAGATACTCGAAGCGAAGCTCGGATTGAAAATGGAGCATCGTCATGGACAGCAGTATTACACCAGTCAATTGCGCCCTGAGGACAAGGCCGCGATAGAGAAACTTTCAACGGAACCTACCCTGCTCGAGTTGCTGAACAATTGGTTGGAAAGGATGCCATTTTTCGAAGACGCCGCATTATGGGAAAATGGCAACGATAAAGCCTTCTGGCAACACTATCGTGAAACGTATGGCCATTCGCTAGGTGAAGGCGAAAAGCAAAACATAGATCGCTTCGATGAATTGTTCATGAGTTCAGAGACGAAAGAAGGAACATTATCAGACAAAGCCAGAAGAGCAGCCTTGTTCATTTTGTTGTATCGCGACTACCCTCTTCTTCAAAATCCATATCGCATCATCAACCTGTGTTTGGAAGTAGATGAACTGTTTGCTACTTGGCGCTGGAGGCATATGAACATGGTTCACCGCATGATTGGCACACGCTCGGGCACAGGAGGAAGCACAGGGAAGGGATATTTGCGTGAGGCGGCACTTAAACACTATGTATTTGGCGAGTTCGCAGAGCTGAATAGTTT
>JBKCGW010000343.1:0-1302 GCA_046303175.1 Flavobacteriales bacterium | reverse complement strand
ACAAAATTGTCTACGCCGTCTGTGCTCGCCACAGCCACGTAATATGCTTCGCTTGCATACAATTGGATGGGTGTATCAAACACGAGGTTGGTCAGTATCTGATCGCCATATCCATTCAACATCGACACATCGAGATCGATGAAAGGGGTTACGCCCAACAAATCCGCTTCAACTCCTGTCTCGATATTGAAGCGATACAATCTTCCCTGAATTTGCGCCGGTGTTGAAGAACCAATACCCACACCCACCGTAATGGAGTGACACGTCAAATCTTCTGCTGTAATATGAAATACGTTTCCCAATTCATATTCAATATCCGATTGCTCAGGTGTCCCCAAATAGACCGCACTCGCAAAAATTCGATCGCGTGCATACTGCACATCGTTGATGTAAAAAAAGGTTGTGTCGGAGTTGTTCGATTCATCTTCCTCGGCCTCGGCCTGATTAACACGGAAGGCTAGCTTGTATTCGCCCACAGTTGGCTCCATCTGATAATTACCTGCGCGCAATTCAAGCGATTCGCCTGTATTGATGAAGAAGCCTTCAACGCTTGAAGCCTCATGAACCAGCGTACCCGAAGGATGCGCGAGCACATCTACATGCAGGCGGCAATCCGATTGATAGACGCCTCCCAGGTTAGTTGCCGTTCCTGAAAACTTCAAGTCAGGCGCCATCGAAGTGGGGTACTTTGAATATTGCATAAACTCATATCCGGTCGGATGAGATGGGTCCAACAAATCAAAGTCGCCGTAGTTAAATCCTGTAATCGCCAAATCATTGCTGTAGGTATTGATCAACTCCACGTCATCTATCTGCCAGTAATAGTACATCGCATCAAATACAAATCGGATGCGCACACTAGGCTGAAAAGCCACGTAGGTTGAAATTTGAATCACCTGCTCATCGTAAGGAGTAGTTGGGTTGGGAACCTCCGGGTTGGAAAACACCGGAAACCAATTGAAGCCACCATCAATAGAAACCTCGACATAGGTGTTGCCGGTGAGCTTCTTGCAATACTGATTGAACTTCAACGCTACGCTGGAATATGCCGTAAGGTCAATGCTGGGTGAAGTGAGCGTCGCAAAGTGTGGACCCGGTGCAGGGCCCGAACCAAAATTCGCCTCGCTGCAGGGTAAATCCGGGTTATCCCACCAGTTGGAGTCAAAAATCATGAAGCCATTCGCCGCTGTAGGACTAATAATGGGCTCACCCAAATTACCAACCACACAACTGCCTCGTGACCCAACCTCGTTGTTGGGTGTAGTGTTGGGACCGCGAAACTCCCACGATGCAACATTGCCC
>JBKCGW010000342.1:0-12827 GCA_046303175.1 Flavobacteriales bacterium | reverse complement strand
CCCCAGTCCCCAGTCCCCAGTCCCCACTACCCGCTTTTAACACATTGTGGAAACATTCAACCTTCCACGTAGCGATTTCCCTAATAGGGCTGACTATCTTTGCCCGCTTTTTTTTAGCTAATTACCACACTATGACTTTGGAACCACTGGAGATACTTGATATCAATGAAGGAAAGAAACTTTATGATTATCAGGCCGATGCGTTGGAGAAAATCTTCGGGCGACTCAAAGAACATCCCAATAGCTATAACCTCTGTTTTCAGCTTCCTACGGGTGGTGGTAAAACGGTAATCTTCTCCGAAATAGCCCGACGCTACATCAAGGAAACAGGTAAAAAGGTTCTCATACTTACGCATCGTATCGAATTGCTTGGGCAAACCTCGAAGCACCTTTCGGATATCAACGTAAAGAACAAGATTATCGTAAGCAAGGTGAAGGACCTGCCCGATGAGGAGCAATACATGTGCTTCGTGGCCATGGTGGAAACCCTCAACAATCGTTTGCGCGATGATAAAATGGACTTCGAAAACCTGGGATTGGTAATTGTCGATGAAGCCCACTACAATTCCTTCCGCAAGTTGTTTAAATGGTTTGAGAATCAGGTTATCCTGGGTGTTACCGCTACACCGCTATCGAGTAATGTGGAGTTACCGTTGCATGAAAACTACCGTGAGTTGATAGTAGGAGAGAGTATCCCAAGCCTCATCAAAAAAGGATTTCTTTCAAAGGCAACTACGTACAGTTACGATGTGAGCCTGCATTCATTGAAAATCGGTATCAACGGGGACTACACTGTGAGTAGCTCGGAGAAGTTGTACGGTAATTTCTTCATGCAGGAAAAGCTGCTTTACGCCTACGAGCAAAAAGCAAAGGGGAAAAAGACACTCATCTTCAACAATGGTATCAATACCAGTAAGATAGTGTACCAAATGTTCAAGGAGGCCGGCTACGAAGTTCGTCACCTCGATAACACACACAGCGAAGTTGAACGTAAAGAAATTCTACATTGGTTTCGTACGAAGCCGGACGCGGTATTGAGCTCAGTATCAATCTTAACAACCGGATTCGATGAACCTACCGTTGAAACAATCATACTGAATCGCGCCACCAAATCACTCACGCTCTACCACCAGATGATCGGTCGTGGATCACGGGTGATTCCCGGCAAAACGGATTTTACCGTAATCGATTTGGGTAACAATGCCCGCCGATTTGGCTTGTGGGAATCGGATATCGACTGGCAGGATATTTTCCGCAATCCGGATGCATACATCGAAGCCATTGTGAGCGACGAGCAGATGGAGAAGGAGATGGTGTATGAAATGCCTAGCGAGGTGCGTGAGTTATTCAAGAATTCGGCGGTAATCGATTTCGATATCCGAGAAGAATATTCTCGACTGATGAAAGCGGGTCTTCGTACGAAGGATGTCCTCGATAAGTCTATCCAACAACATGCCTCCATCATTACCGAGAATGCCGAAGATCACATCCGGGCGCTTGAGTTGCTCAAAATGCTGGAGCCCGACATCAAAAGCAGGGTGAAGCATTACAGCTATTGCATCAGTCGCAGCACAGAGAATTATTTGCAGTGGATGCGCGACGAGTACACTCGAAAGTTACAGCAGCTGCTGCGTCAGCATTACGCATAGTAATTGTCAAGGTTCGTAATGATGTTAAGAAAAAATGGAGGTCCCGTATACGGAGTTTCCTACCTTTACGTTGAACCTTAAAACCGAGAGAAAATGAAAATCAAGACCGATAACATTTTTCAAGTCATTGAATTGGAGAGTTCTGTACAGGAAGTCTACAAGGCACTAACCGATGCAGCGTTGCTCAGCAGATTGACAGGAATGAGTGCAAGCATGGAGGCACGTGAGGGCGGAACCTTTCATGCTTGGAACAATCGCTGCCACGGATACATGCTTTTCTTGAAAGAAAACACCCGTGTGGTTCAAGCATGGAGGCACGACGATTTTCCGGAAGGAATGTATAGCACCGTGACATTCGACCTGGAAACTACCGAATCCGGTTCGCGTGTTAGTTTCAATCATACAGGTGTGCCGGAAGAAGCGTCCGGTTGGTTGACTGAAGCCTGGAGAAGAGATTTTTGGGAGCCAATGACCGAGCACTTGCGCGACAAGGTTCTTTCTTGAGCATTGTAGATAGAGGATATTAAACAACAAAGGCCGCGTTTGCGGCCTTTGTTGTTAGGGGATTCTGTTTTAGTACATGATACTCTTTTTAGCTGCATTTCTCCAACCGGCTTGGTTTTCATAGTCTACAAAGAAAATTTTGAGGTCAGCCTGGTTCTCATAGTCCACAAAGAATATGCTCTTCTTCGCCTGATTTTCGTATTGGGTGAAGAACCACTTTCCGTCGTTATCGCCTGCCTGATTTTCGTACTTCACTTTGTACACTTTCAAATCAGCTTGGTTTTCATACTTGGTGACAAAAACTTTAACATCGGCCTGGTTGGAGTAGCCAACCGAATAAACCTTCTGAGCTTTCATTGCTGTGCATGCCACAAGAAAAACAAAAGTGCATATGAGGTGTTTCATATATGAATGGATGTTTAGGTTGATGGAATGATATGTTTATTTATAGCGTATCGAAGTTATGCTTTTTCAGCAGAAATACCAAATGTAGTTTCTGTAGTGTAATCTCAGATTCCTTCATGCGTCCTACCTTTGAACCACAAAAATTGTTTTAAATGAATCGGATTTTTACGTTTGTTATTGCTTGTTGCTTAGTAAGTTCTTTCTCTTTCGCGCAAACATTTCCCTACGAATTCAGTGTTTTGAGCGATCCTTACTACGACCTAACATCGCCCATCAGCATCAGCGACGCAGATGTTTGGGATGATCCGTTTTATATCACTTCGACCGGCTTTGAAGTAACCTTGTTTGAGGCAGTAACCAACACGTTGGGGATTATCTCTCCCGGCAGTCAAGTAATCAATATAAACGAGGCAAACCCGGATACCGTTCAGGTACTCATGCCTTACATGGCCGATATCATGAATGCCAGCGACACAATTGCAGTGAGTCCAATTTCGTATCAACTGGAAGGCCCTCCCGGTAATGCGGTGTACAAACTGGAATGGAAGAACGTAGGATTCTACGGTGAATGGAATGCAAGCAATTCGTATTTCAACACAACGAATTTTCAACTTTGGATCTACCAGAACAGCGGCATTATAGAGTTTCGCTACGGTCCGAACACCATTAAATCCGGTAGTCTCTTGCATTTCTTCGGAACGGGTCCATTGGTTCTTCTCGGTGAAAATGTAGCCTTCGATGGCAGCGGCTGGCAAGGCTTGTGGGCATTGGGGGGCGATCCACAAAATCCCACAATCAGCGCCATACCCAGCGGTCAGCAGCCTCTTCCGGATCAATGCCTCTTGGGTGAGCCTCAGAGCGGCACGGTGTACCGATTCGCTCCTATTGTAGCAGGTATTTCCGAATTACAATCAGAGCTTCAATTAAGGGCATGGCCATCGCCGACAAGCGATTTTTTGACGATTGCAATTAAACCAAACATGGCCTACAGCATCTATGATATCGCGGGCAATCTGATGGTTACAAGCACGGCTACCGACTACAACGAACGTCTCGACATTCGCAGTTGGCCTGCCGGACAGTATTGTATCACAAGCAGCAATGCAAAATCAGTTCGCTTTATAAAGCACTAGAATGACTAGAAAAATTATTGCGCTCTCACTCGCACTAACTTCCCTCATGAGTGGACACATGGCTCATTCGCAATCGTTGTATTTTCCTCCTGCAAGCGGTGAATGGGCCACCATGGACCCGCAGGAATTGAATTGGTGTTCAGATCGCATCGATAGTTTGTATCAATACTTAGAAACCAATCAATCGAAAGCATTTGTCTTATTGAAGGACGGTAAGATTGTGCTGGAGTCCTACTTCAACGGACATTCAGAAACGGCCAACTGGTACTGGGCATCGGCCGCGAAAACCCTCACTGCGTTCATGGTAGGGCAGGCTCAGCAACAAGGTTTACTCGACATCGACGAGCCAACCTCCAACTATTTGGGTCAGGGTTGGACCTCCTGCACTCCCAATCAAGAACAAGCCATTACTATTCGCAATCAACTCACCATGACCACGGGGCTCAACGATGGTGTAATAGATGATGATTGCACCGAAAGCGACTGTCTGGAGTATTTAGCCGATGCGGGCTCTCGCTGGGCTTATCACAATGCGCCTTACACGCTGCTCGATAGTGTTATGCAGATGGCTACAGGCATGACACTCAATACCTGGTGTTTTCAAAACGTAGCTCAACCCATCGGCATGCAGGGATTGTGGCTGAATATCGACTACAACAACGTGTACTTCTCGAATGCTCGTTCGATGGCGCGTTATGGTTTATTGCTTCTGGCGGAAGGTGTTTGGGATGGTAACGATTTGCTGCAAGACGAACAATACTTCTACGATATGACGCATGTTTCTCAGCCGTTGAATGAGGGATATGGTTATCTCACGTGGCTTAACAATACGGATTCGTTTATGTTCCCGGAGTCTCAGTTTGTTTTTCCGGGGAACCTTTCACCAAACGCCCCCATGGAAATGTTTGCTGCAATCGGTCGCGATGGACAATACATCAGCGTGGTTCCTTCCCAGAATTTAGTTTGGATTCGTATGGGAGAAAACCCCGATGGGTTGGATGTTCCCATTTTGATGATCGACGACATTTGGCAACTCATTAATGCGCTGCCATGCTCACCTAACGCAGTTGATCTCAGCCAAAGCAAAGGAATGGAGGTAGCTCCAAATCCGGCAACGACGCATTGGACAATTCACTCGAAGTCGCCCATCCAATCGTTTAAACTAAGCGATATGCATGGCCTAACTGTGCAAACCGGATTGACAGCCGGTGCATCGAGCATTCGCTTAGATGCCAATCACCTGCCATGTGGTAACTACATCGCTACCATTTATCTTCAGGATGGAAGCGTGATGAGGGCTCGGTTGGTGAAGGCGTGATTCCTGTTCCCGATTAATCGCAACTGATAAAGCTGAACGATTGTGTCGGTGGAGTAGTTGCGTAGGTGAATCCCGGCTTCAAAGCGTAATACACCAGCTTCTTGAAATTGAATCCTGCGGGCAATATACCTGCTTCGCCAAAGAAGTCGGATGGTATGATGGTGATGCGAAACTTTCCATCGCCGATGTATTTCATTTTCAACTGAGGCAAGGTTGTAACGATTGCCGGATCGGCGTAGTTAACAGCAACAAACGCGCTCTGTTCCGCACGCAGAAAGAGGTAACAATCGTCTTCTCCCAAGTTTTGCATCGCCGGATTAGTTTCCTGGGTGTTGTCGTAGGTGATAGAAATGTAGTCATCAGTTTTGGCTAATTCCGGAAATACGCAATACAATTCATCACACAATTTGGGAATGATGTTGATGTTCAAGTCTTCGGTTTTAGCTTCACCGTTGTATTCGCCTTGGTACGCGTTGCCGCTGCGCAACTTGGCCAAACAAGAAATACCATTGGTGAAGAACGTGGTTGCATCGACACCATAGAACGATGTTGGCTTGAAACGCATGCTGTAAAGCTTTTCACCCACCTTGGTCATAGCCATTGCACTGTTGGAGTTCGTCCAGTCGCCATTACCTACCACAGGGCCGGCCGGCTGCCAGGTCCACAAGTAAACGGTGTCATCGGGATGGTCGGTGAGCATGGCATTCAGCGCATTGTTCATCGTACCATCGGTTGTTTGTGCAACGTTGATGTAAAGCGTAATCGTGTCGTTCTTTCCCGTTGGTGAGGGCTGAATGTAGGCCGCCTGCGACAGTGCAACAACACTCGTAGCAAGAGCACACAGGATAGATAATATCTTTTTCATGTCTTAGGGATTCAAACGGTTAAAAGTGAATGTGTAAATCGCTGTGGTGGTTCTGCTTCCATCAGCTGCTTCGCAATAGTTCTCCAACTGAATATTCAATTTGGAATCGGACGGACGCACCACCGAACCCAACAAGGTCTCCAAGGTGTCGGTTGGCGTGTAGAGATATAAAAACGTGGGGTAGTCGTTGTTATCGAAAGCCCATTTACCACCTGAACCGAAGTAGTTTTTACCCGGACCTGCAGCCACGCTATATGTCATGGAATCTTTATTGAACGTAAGTCTGTAGGGTGTCTCTCCATCTACCAAATAGAACTCGCTCAAATCGCGCTCCTCACGTATCGGATTGTTTGGGTCTTGTTGCTTGAAACTAGCAATTTCCCAAACGCCGGCCATACCCTCCAGCTTGTCGGCGGGAACACCCAATTCTCC
The DNA here is from genome assembly GCA_046303175.1 of Flavobacteriales bacterium. Classification (GTDB taxonomy): domain Bacteria; phylum Bacteroidota; class Bacteroidia; order Flavobacteriales_D; family Sanyastnellaceae; genus JAIBBG01. The sequence goes on along the minus strand of JBKCGW010000342.1, from coordinate 6,521 downwards.
TTTCGTTTCAGGCTTGCATGCGGTCAATGCCAATGCGAACCCTGTAGCTAGTATGAATATCTTTTTCATGATTCAAAATTCGGTATTAGTTGATTAGTTGCAGCCTCCCTCGGGATTTAATTCAAAGCCGATTACAGTGGATTCGGCATTGGGGAACTGAATGGCCATGCCCGGACAATCGTAAGGCGCATTGCGAATGATAACGCTTTCGCCCATGACACCATAACGACGAAGTTGTTCGGTGTACTTACCTTCTCCGATAAGTTCAATGCGGTATTGGCGGCGGGCTTCAGCGATAATGTCTTCTGCAGTAGCACCTGAGGTAAGCTCGTAACCGGGAGGATACGCTCGGTTGATAATCTTGTTGAGGTCTTCACGTGCCGTGTTAAGGTCGCCACCGTTTTCCGCGATGGCTTCAGCACGCACGAGGTGCAACTCGGTGAGGTGCACAATCGGCACGCTGTAAATCTGATTAATAAAGAACTTCTTCAAAAACGCACGGTTGTTCTCGAAAGAAAACCACTCTTGAAGGCGCTTGTCTGCAGCGTTCAAGTTGATGTAGTCTTGGAAATTCTGACTTACCATCAACTCTGCAATACCGTTGTTGATTTGGTAGTTGCTTACATACGATCCGCAGCGACGGTCTTGAGCCAGCGAACCTCCATCGATGGAGTACAAGGTTGAAACGGTTCCGAAAACGAATTCAGTAGTTGTGTTGTTTCCTTGTGTTATTTCAGGATAACGATCGAGGCTTTCTGTGTCGAACGTGTAGTTGCCGGAGTTGATTACTTCGCTGCTGTATTGAATGGTTTGTGACCATTCTTGCTTCAAAAAGTGAAAGGTTGCCAATACGCCTGCTGCAGCCATCTTGCTTGCATAAATGCCATTGGTCTCGGGCAAGTTGTTGTAGGCAAACTCAAGGTCTTCCTGAACAAAGTCGTATACTTCTTGCACAGTGCTGCGCAACAGTGGATCGGCAGCTGCGCGGTTGCGAATAGGCACACCGGCGTGGGTGTTACCCGGTGTCCATCCGTAGGGTTGTGCCCACAGTTTAACTGCCGACCAATGACAGAATCCACGCAAGAAACGTGCTTCAGCAATGAGTCGCTCTTTCTCGCCGGTTTCAAAATTGGGAATAACATCGATGTTGTCGAGCAAGGTGTTGCAACGCCAAACCACGGTATACAAGTCTTGATATACCTTGTTGGTGGTTCCATTGAAGAAGGTAGTCTGACGAGCAAATACAGAACGTAAATCGTTGTTCGTATTGGGCTGGTTGAGGTTGTCGCTCAACAATTCAGAGATGTTCTGGATGCGACCATCATACAGGTTGGCCAAAGCATCGTAACAACTGTTGAGAGTTTCCTGCGCATCATCGGCTGTGTTGAACAGGTCTTCACGCAGATTTCCCGTGGGTGGTTGGTCGAGCCACTTGTTGCATGAAACCAACGGCAGGGAGAAGCAGAATGCAAGGATGAATATCTTTTTCATGATCTTGGTTGGTTTAGAAGTTGGCTGATAAGGTTACAAAATAGCTTTTCTCTTGCGGAGGAGTCAAGTAAGTAGTGTTGGGACTCAAGTTGCGGTCTTGCGGGTTTTCGAAGTCACGAACCAATTCCGGGTCGAGACCTACGAAATTGGTAATCACAAACAAGTTCGAAGCAGCCACTTGCACAGTAAGGTTGCGAACAGGACTATTCTCTTTCATCTTAAAGTTGTAGCCCAAGCTGATGTTTTTCAAACGCAAATAATCGGCGTCGTAGATAAACAAGGTGGTGTTCCACCAAGGGTTACCTGATTGCAAGCCATAGGTGTTCTCTTGAAGTGTTTGAACCGGGAATTGAGCCTCATCGCCGGGCGCTTGCCAACGGTCAAACTTGTCGGTGCGCATATTCCAGTCGGTAGTAACACCCAACTGACGCTTAGCCGATGAGTCGAAAATTTTAGAACCAAGGCTGTAAGTCATGAATACGCTCAACGACCATCCACCGTAAGTGAAGCTGTTGGTGATACCACCATAGCCTTTTGGCAAACCGGCACCGGCATACTGACGATTGCTCAGGTTGTACTCATACGTTGTGTTGCCTTGCAAGTCATAATACATCGGACGACCATTGGAAGGGTCGATTCCTGCAAATGGAACAAGGAAGTAAGAACCAACGGGCTTACCAATCTGCACGCGCGAGTCGTTCGTTCCGCCGCTCAATGCATCCGGAGTGAAATCACCGATGCTAATCACCTCATTCATGTTGCGCGAAATGTTGAAGTCGGTTACCCACTGAAGCTTTGATTCAGGATTCAGGTTGTTCGACTTAATGCTGAACTCAAGACCTTGGTTCAGGATTTCTCCTGCATTGGCCCACACACTCGAGAATCCGGTGCTGGTTTGCACATTGTACTGGAGGAGTACATCGCTGGTGCGCTTGCTGTAAGCGGAGATCGTTCCGTGAATTCGATCGTTCCACAATCCGTATTCGAGCGATGCATCGAGAATCATGGAAGTCTCCCATTTCAAGTCAGGGTTACCCAATTGCGTTTGGAAGCGAATTGGATTTCCGAAATATCCACCTGAACCTTGATCCCACGTTTCGTATTGCGCTGTGCGCGGAATGTCGGCATTACCAGTAACACCCCAGCTGGCACGCAACTTCAGGAAGTTGATGACCTTGTTCTCTTTTAGGAAACTCTCTTCGCTGGCGATCCAACCTACCGAGGCAGAAGGGAAGTTACCCCAGCGGCTGTTGGCTCCGAACTTCGAAGATGCATCGGCGCGCGATACCAACTGGAAATAGTATTTGTCATCGATCGAATAATTGAATCGTCCGAAGAAGCTCACGAAGGTGGTAACCTCTTCATACGAGTTGCCATACTGTGGAGTGATTGTGTCGGCGTCCACTTCTGCAACCGTTGGCAATGAAGCCAAACCAGGGTAGCGAACTTGTGAGTATCCACGTGTAACCGATTTCTGGATCTCACTTCCGGCCATCAACGTGACGCGGTGATCTTCTTTGTAGGTGCGGTTGTAATTAACCGTTCCGTTCGAGTTCCAATTGGTTACCCAGGTTGGGAACTTTTCAGCGTAGTCTTGAGTTTGTCCAACGTTAATTCCCAGTGGCAAGTACTTCATCTCCACCTGGTCGAGGTAGTCGAGAGATCCGGTAGCACGCAGCGACCAGTAGTTGTTGATGAGGTAGGTAAGTGAGTGGTTGGTGAGTAAGCGCTTTTCTAGGTTCACCCATTGGCGCTGCTCGCGGTATGCAATGGGGTTTGAATAGCCACCATTCCACATGAAGTATTTGCCTGTAGTATCGTAAACAGGATAGTAGGGCAGGGCGGTCGACATGGCTTCACCCACACCACCGCTCCATGCGGCATCCACGCGGTTGTTAACGCTTTGCGTAAACGAACCTCCTACGTTGTACAGGAGTTTATTGGCAATGTTGAAATCGGCATTGAGGCGGGCACTGTTGCGCACGAATCGGTTACCGATGATGTACGAACCGTTGTCGTCGTTGCTCAAGCTTGCATAAAACTTGGCGTTGTTCATCACGTAGTTAATACCAATGTTGTAGGATTGCTTGATACCTACCCCCGTCAATTCATCGAACCAGTTGGTGTTTGTTTTCTGAGCTTCTTTGTATTTCTGTTCGCGTACCTCCGGTGTATCGGATGCTCCTGAGAGCGATGGCAGCCAGGTGTAGCCTGTTCCTCCATCATTTTCCCAAGCCTCCTGACGCATTTGTAGGTATTCATCGGTATTCATCATGTTAGGCCTTGCAGCTGCCTCAGAAGTACCCAGGCGCACATTCAAGTCGAGGCTGAGGCCTTGTTTTTTACCGCGCTTGGTAGTGATAAGCACAACGCCGTTGGCACCGCGTGACCCGTAGATACCGGTTGCTGCCGCATCTTTCAATACTTCGATGCTTTCAATGTCGTTCGGATTCAAAAACGTCAGTGGATTGGAGTTCATCGCTCCTGAATTACCGCGTAGGAAAGGATTCTGTGTAATTGGAATTCCATCCACCACGTAGAGAGGATCACCGCCGGCCGAGATAGAGCTTATACCTCGAATGCGCACAAGTGATCCCGAGCCTGCAAGACCCGAACCTTGAGAGACCTGTATACCTGCTCCGCGTCCTTGAAGCGCTGCCTCAAAGCTGGGCACTGGAACTTGCGTTAGTTCTTTCCCGTCGATGCGTGTGATAGATCCGGTAACATCGCGCTTGCGCTGCACGCCATAACCCACAACCACAACTTCTTCAGTCATTTTTTCGTCTTCCTGCAGTTGCACGTTTAGTACAATCTCGCGATTGCTTACATTCACTTGTCGGCTTTCACTGATGTATCCAATGAGCACAAACTCGAGGGTGTGTTTGCCTTCCGACAATTGCAATGCAAAGTTCCCATCGATATCGGTGGCTATACCATTGCCGCTTTCTTTGTCTTTCACAACTACCCCCGGTAGCGTTTGGTTAGCAGAATCGTAGACTTTACCCTTTACCACTTGCGCGAAGCTCTCAGAAGAGAATAGCAGCATAGTAAGGATAGTTAGTGAAGAGTACAGTTTCTTCATCACAGTGTTTTGTTTAGGACTTGGTTAATGTTGTGGTGTCAAACATAAAACAAAACGGGTAAGTGTATCATCCACACTTACCCGTTTTTTTTATTTGCTGATAATCAGCGGATGCGTTGCATTCATGTATTCGCCTTGCACTCGCACAAGGTAGGTACCCGTGGTTGTATTGCTGCTATTCCAGTCGATTGTTTGTATGCCTGTGGAGAGGTTACGGCTATCGATGTGCTCTACAACACGGCCCATTAAATCGATCAGATCAACAGAAATTCTCTGGGAAGTATTGTTACGGAAGCCAATGCTTACGCGGTCGCTTGCCGGGTTTGGATACACCATAAAGTCGAAGCCAAAAAGATCCATTGCTCCAGCAACATTCAACGTGGTGTCAGGAGCAAACAGCGGTTGGTCGAAGTATACGTGGTATTCTCCGGGCTGGAAATTCATGGAAGCACTTACATCCGTTACATTGATAGTGTTTCCGCCAAAGAAATCATACCACTCACCCGTGTGTTGGAAGCCGGGAACCATATCGATTGGAATAACATTGAAGTTACCCACGATGGTGGCTTTCAATTCGGGTGTGTTCAGGTGAAGGCGCTTGCCCATTCCGGCAAGGTCGATGTCGAAATCGGTTGTCGAGAAAATAGGATTGGTCTTTTTAATAGTATTCAACGCGCTTACCACTTTATATACTTTGAAACGTTCGGCTACATCGCGGTAATCCCAACGCACAGGCTTGGCGGTGGTGCGACAATCAGGGTCAATGCTGCCATCAGGGCAATAGTTGATGGAGTAGTCATATCCTAACTCACCGAATTCCCATATCATTTTCGGACCTGGAATAGGCACAAGGAACGTATGCGCTAATTCCTGGCGTTGAAGCGCTGTGCTGAGATTCTGAATGTCATATGCACCATTGCTGTTGCCGTAGTTAATGTTCTTGAACATAAGACGTTCCTCGTCGTGACTTTCACCATAACTCACTAAACGTGGTTGACTCCAGCCGCGTGAGGTGTAAACGCCCCAACTCAAATTTGAATTAGAGTTGTAACCCATGCTGGCTTGCTCATATTCCGTTGTCATTTTCCCCCAAAGCATCATTCCGATGTTTGCAAGGGCTGTTTCCTCGCTGTTATCGGCCAAATGCTCGAGAATAACGTATGCACCGGGTTCGTTGGCCTGAATGTCGTTGTAATAATCGGTTAGGATGTTGACGCGACCTTGGTCGTATGCGCCCCATGCTCCAATATTTCCAAGGGTGTAATTCTGAGTCAATCCTTTCGAGAGATCGAAGCGATAGCCATCTACGTGGTATTCATTAATCCAATGACGCATCATGCGCTTGAAGAAATTACGTGTAAGCGAACTTTCATGGTTGAAGTCGTATCCTACATTGAAATCGTGTCGTGGGGTTTCATTGAACCAAGGATTCTCTGCAGTGGGTTGTCCATAATCGCCTGCATCCGGATTGAAGTACATGCGCACCATAGGGTTCTGGCCAAAGGCGTGGTTTACTACAATATCCATCAACACAGCAATGCCACGATTATGGCACTCGTTAACAAAAGTCTTGAATGCTTCTTTCGTCCCGTAGGCCTTGTCGAGAGCGAAAAAGAACGAGGTATTGTAGCCCCAGCTATCGTTCCCTTCAAACTCATTGATAGGCATCAACTCAATCGCTGTTACGCCAAGATTTTCGAGGTAGTCGAGCGTGTCGGTAAGTGTCTGGTAATTGCGAGCGGCAATGAAATCGCGCACGTGCAACTCGTATACAACCAAACGTTCTGCCGGAGGACGCACATACGACGCATCAGTCCAATTGTAATCCACCTGGTTTATTTTGAACGTGGATGCGATTTGTGATGTGCTGCATCGAGGGTACACCGGAATGTTGGGGAAAGTGGAAGCTGGAATCCATGGATCGTTCCATGGGTCGAGTACCATTTCT
>JBKCGW010000341.1:0-6551 GCA_046303175.1 Flavobacteriales bacterium | reverse complement strand
ACTTTACATCGACCATCCAAACGGCTTCACCACCGTCTATGGTCACTTGCAGAAATACGCATCCAAAATCGACGACTATGTAAAGTCGCAGCAATACGAGTTGGAGTCGTTCAGTGTGGATCTTTATCCGGAGAAGGGCTTGTTGCCCGTAAGTAAAGGTGAGTTGGTTGGATTATCAGGCAATTCGGGCGGTAGCGGCGGTCCACACCTTCATTTCGAAATTCGAGAAACAGCCACCGAAAAGGTGTTGAACCCTCTGTTATTCGGTCTGGAAGTAAAGGACAAAATTCCGCCTAGTATCAGTGCAGTATGGATTGTTCCCATGAGCGACAGCACGTGGGTCAACGGCAATCGATTGCCGGTAGCACTCGAAACAAAAGGCGCCGGACTTAAGTCGGTGAATCTTCCAAAAGTATATGGCGATGTTGGATTTGCCATAACAGCAGTCGACATGCTCGATGGCAACAGCAATCGATGCGGAATATACCGGATTGAGTTCTATGTAGACGGCCTGCAGGTGTATGGCCAACGCATGGATAAGCTGGACTTAACCACGAATCGCGCTATGAATGCACATACCATTTACGAGCGATTTAAAAAGGACCGCAGCTCAATTCATGGTTCGTATCGATTGCCGGGTAACCCGCTCGATATATATGACAATCTGGTCAACGATGGTATTGTGAGTCTGCGCGATGGCAAGCAGCATACCTGCGAATACCGAATTGTCGATATCATGGGGAATGAGAGTAAAGTGAAGTTCATGGTTCAGGCACAGCCCAATGCAGGCGGAAAATCGGTTGCACCAACCAATGCGCTTGCACGTTGGAATTGGGAACAGGATAATGCCTTTGAAACGGACAAGGTGAAGCTTGCCATGAAAGCTTACACACTCTATGAGGATTTAGATCTGACCATTACAGAGTCGAATAAGATTGCCAATACGGTGGGTCCTACCTATTTGATAGCATCCTCCTATGAGCCGGTTCACAATGCATACACGCTCGAATTGAAAGCCAATGGGATAAAACCGGGTTTTGAAAACAAGGCCACCATTGTGAGATGGGATCCTGATAAGAACAAAATCACAGCTGAGCCGAGTAAGTTCAATAACGGTTGGATTTCAGCCCAGCCTATGTATTTGGGGTATTTTTCCGTGATGGTCGATAGCGTGAAACCTTCGATTTCTTCCGTCGATTTTGCTCCTGCGCTAAAGGGCAAGAAGAGTTTTTCGTTTCGTATCTCGGATGGTTTGTCGGGTATTGATCAGATTATTCCCAAGATCGATGGCAAATGGGCACTCATGGAATACGACGCAAAGAACAGCCGCCTCACGTATTATTTTGATGGCCGATACATACAGCCCGGTAATCATGAATTTGAGCTCACAGTTGTAGATGCAGTAGGCAATCGAAAAACCTTTCAAGGAAAATTCACGTGGTAAACATGCAAGTCAACTTCTGTAAGCCAATTGTTGTATTTTTCTGCTGGTGGGCTTTGTGCATTTCCGTTGGATGCGGCAATAGGCAAGGTTATGAAGCTGCCACAATAGCAGCACAATTGGTATCGGCCGGAGATGTGGAAGTAGATCGCCTGGACGAGGCTACAGGAGTGGTATACGATGTTCAATTGCTGGAGGCTCGATGGAATAATTCATTCTCCGACGACGATGTCCTCTCAACATGTGCACTCGCTTTCTTCAATAACTTGAGCACTCAGGAGTCGCCTGATTATGTGCGCTTGCAAATAAAGCGTGGTAAGAAAACCATTCAACGCACGTTCTCATCATCAGAACTTATGTTGGCCGATCAAGCCATTGATCGTGTGATCGATTTCTTTGAATGGCATCCGCGCATGGGTATGGATAGTCTTCGCCCCATGATTGATCCTTTGTTTTTCCCCGATTCACTCATCGAGAAAATCGGACAAAGTGTATTGCAACAAGATACAATCGACAATGCGTTGAAGCACACGGAGGTGGTAGGGTTTGAATCGGATACGGTAGGAGGAATTCCGGTTGTCAATGTAAAAGTGAATGCGGTACGAAAGCAGACACGCATGCGTTATGATGCATTCGTGCGAGTGCCGCAACTATTGGTTTTACTGGTAGCTCCTGCGGAGGAATAATTACAGATTGAAGTCTGCACGGTTAAGCTTCAACCACTCCAGGGTTGAATTACAAAACACATCCTCGACAACATTCGCAGGAAGATTCATGTCGGTAATGAATTTGCCAACTTCTAAATCGCCCAACGGAAAAGGATAGTCTGTTCCTAAGGTAACCTTCGAAGATCCTTGCATGTCGAGCACGTACTGAAAAAGCTTTTCATCGTGTGTAGCACTATCAACCCAAAACTTCCCAACGTATTCGCGCGGACTGATTGGGTTGTCGATGGCTACTAAATCGGGGCGGCAATTAAAACCGTGTTCGATACGACCAAGGGTGGGTAGGAATGAACCGCCCGCATGTGCAAAGTTGAATCGAATACGAGGATATCGTTCCATCACTCCTGAAAAGATCAGTGAGCAAATTGCACGAGCCGTTTCAGCGGGCATGCCTACAAGCCAAGGCAGCCAATATTTTTTCATTTCGTCTTGCCCCATCATTTCCCAAGGGTGAACCAACACCGCCATATCCAAATCTTCGATAGCTTGCCACAGTGGTTCAAAAATGCTGTCACCCAAATTTTTCTGATTGACGTTGCTGCCAATTTGAATTCCCTTCAGTCCAATCGATTTACATCGTTCCAATTCCGCAATGGAAAGATCGATGTCTTGCAATGGCAATGTTCCGAGTCCCACATAGTGCTTCGGAAAACGTGCAACGATATCCGCTACATGGTCATTGAGAAAATGCGCCACCGTAAGACCGTGTGCAGGTTGAGCCCAATAGGCAAACAAAACGGGTATGGTGCAAATGACCTGCACTTGCGTGTTGTATTTGGCGTATTCGTCAATACGAATTTGCTCATCCCAACAATTCGATTCAATCTCCCTGAAAAACTTGTCGCCTTGCATCATGCGTGCAAACCCGGGTCTGTGATGGTCCAAGTGAATAAATCCACCATAACCAAATTGTGACGACCAATCGGGTACGACTTTCGGCATGATGTGCGTGTGCATGTCTATTTTCAGACTCATAGAAGTATCAGTTCAATTAGAATTTGCGAACCGGCCGCAAATCTAGCATGTTCACCGGGTTTGTTTGTAGACCATGCACGTTGCTACGCACAAAATGCGAAACCTGATCGTAATAAAGAGGAATCACCGGTGCGTCTTGCATCAGCATCTGATTGAGCTCTGCGACATACGATAGCCGCAACGAATCGTTGGGTTCTCGTTTCATCTTCTCGTAGAGCCCATCAAACGTTTCGTTTTTGTAATGGGTGTAGTTGGGACCTGATGGACAAAAATTGGGTGAGTAAAAAACCGTCAGGAAATTTTCGGCGTCAGCATAATCGGCAAGCCATGATTTCCGAAACACAGCTAGCTGTGCCTTGGCCGATTGCTCTCTTAAAGCAGGACCTTGCAGAACATTGACACGAACCTTCAGCCCAATGGTGTTTAATGAATGTTGTATGTACTCCATAAGGTCGGTGTAATCGGCGGTTGTCGATAACACTATCTCCGGTAAACCTTCTCCGTTAGGAAATCCGGCTTCGGCAAGAAGGGCGAGTGAAGTTGTGGGATTGTACTCGTAGTATGTGCTGTTGTTTAATGGATTGAGAACAGGCGGTACAAATCCTTGGTGGGCAGCGAAAACAGAATTGTTGCGCAGGTACTTCACCATTTCATCTTTGTTGATGGCATACGAAATCGCTCTTCGCACACGAACATCCAGCAAAGGAGAGTTTGCATTGATTTCTGCTGCGGGATCTACTTGAAAACCTAAAGAGTCTGTTTTGATGAATGGTGTCTTTTGAAACTTCAACATGGATTGATAAGCAGCCGCAAGATTTCCGAAAGGATCGAGCAACTCATCTTTGAATGAACTATGAATGCCGCTCATGAAATCAAACTTGCCTTGAAGGAGTCCTTGGAATTCGACCGACATGTCTTTGGCAAATTCCACCTTTACCGCATCGAGATAGGGAAGGCGTGTTCCACTCCCATCAAACATCCAGTAGTTGGAGCTGCGATGTAAAACCAGGGCAACATTTTCATACCAGAATGCAAATCGGAAAGGACCACTTCCAATGGGGTGCTCACGAAAATCTACACCGTAGTGTTCAACCACCTCGTGCGGAACAACATTGCAATACTGCATGCTCAACATTCCGAGAAACGGTTGGAACGGTTCGCGCAAATGAATCTCAAGCACGCTATCGTTCACTGCTTTGAAGCCGTTACCACCGGAATAATCGACGCTGCTGAAAATCCATGCGCCCGGACAAGCTACTTTCGGATCTAGGATGCGATTGAAGGTGTATACAAAATCAGAGGCTGTTACTTTACGTCGCGACGAATCTGCAAAGAGTGGACTTGGATGGAAGTAGGCGTCACTGCGCAGAAAGAAACGGTAGTGCAATCCGTCTTCAGAAATTTCCCAGTTGCGCGCAATGCAAGGGATAACATTCATCTGACTATCGAGCTCCACAAGTCCGTCAAACAGTTGATTGGTAATCCACATTACCTCAATATCGCGCGAGAATGCAGGGTCCAAGGTTGTAATGCCATTGCTTTCATTATAGCAAAATACCGTGTCAGACGAATGCTCGCTGCTATCACCGCACGACACCAATGCCGAAAGCACCGACATGGTCAGTGCTATCGAAAGATAGGTTCGGCAGGAAGATATTCTAATCATCGTCTGCCAAAAGTAGGCAGACAAATCATCTGGTTAGTTGTCTGTGGATATATCGATGTTCATCGATTTACGACGCATGCTGGCACTGGAAGGTGGATAGTATCTATCCGGTTTGCGATTGCCTTGGAAATCGAAACGTTTCCAGTGACCAATTTTTACACCGGCCTGGTATTCACCCTCGCTTTCAACTGAGCCGTTTGCGAAGTAGTATTTGAAGTATCCGTCTTCAATGTATCTGCCATTGCGTTCAATGTATTGCCCTTCGATTTTTAGGTTTTCCATACCATCGTATACAACTCCTTTGTATTTGTATTCGTCGAGTGGTGTTAACTGAAGGCGATAGGCTGATTGACCTTCAGCAGCAGTTTGCATGAGGTTGTTTAAATGAACGGTTTTGGGTTGCAGTTGGCTTTGTGCCATTACGCCGTGTCCGAAGGCGAACATGCCCACCAAGAGTGTATAGAGTTTGCTTTTATTCATCGCATTTCAGTTTGGTTGGGTGTACGTTATATGCAGATATAAGGTTACAATTTTTTTAAATGGAGCATTAGCAGTCATCTTTGTCAAAAATTAGTTGGATGAAAAACATGTATGTTTTTGCATTGAGTGCGGCAGCTATGTTCACGTGCTACTCATGTGCGTCAGTAAAGTCGAATAGCAATTCAGATGGAGAGGAGCTGGTAGTTGCCTTTTATAATGTGGAGAATTTATTCGACACCATTGATGATGGCGCCACGCTCGATGAAGATTTTACGCCCGGTGGAAAGCTGCAGTGGAATTCTTCTCGCTACAATGAGAAGCTCAGTCGCATTTCGGAGGTGATAACTATGTTGCCGGGAAAATTGCCGGTGTTTATTGGGCTGTGTGAAATAGAGAATAAGGCAGTGTTACAGGATTTGGTGAGCGTGCCTGCATTGCATGATTCCCCGAAGCAAGGCCACTACGGAGTTATTCATGCTGATAGTCCTGACGAGCGTGGTATCGATGTAGCGGCTTTGTACAACGCATCTGTATTGAAGGAGGTATCATTTCAGTATTTCACCATCGCGTTGCCCGATCCGAAGGATCCTAACACGCGCGACCTATTGTACGCGAAGGGCAAAATTGATGGTGAGTGGTTTCATTTTTTTGTAAATCACTGGCCGAGCCGCAGCGGTGGTCAAGCCGAGAGTGAGCCGAATCGACTGGCAGTTGCGCAGTTATTGAAGAGCAAGGTTGACTCGCTTGTGAAGGTTGACTCAGAGGCGCAGGTAATTATCATGGGGGACTTTAATGATCATCCCACAGACAAGAGTGTCCTTGAAGTTCTTGGCGCGAGTCAATCGCCGGAGTCTACGTTGTACAATCAGATGTATTCCATTCATACAACAGGCAACGGATCCTATTTCTATAAAGGTGAGTGGGGAGCACTCGATCAGATGATAACATCACGTGCATTGATGATGGAGAAAGGATGGTTTGTCACGGCTGAATCAGCAGGTGTTTTGCGCGAAGAAAAAATACTATTTCGGGATAAGGACGGAGTTGCAAGGCCGAGTCGGTCATATGCAGGTGATTCATACAAAGGCGGATATTCCGATCACCTTCCGGTTTTTTTGAAATTGAATCGCAAGTAGAGGCAAACAAAAAACCCCGCAAAGCGGGGTTTTCATTTTCGTTACGAAGAATATTACTTCTTAGCAGCAGCTTTCTTAGGAGCAGCAGCCTTCTTAGGAGCAGCTTTCTTAGCAGCAGCCTTCTTAGG
>JBKCGW010000340.1:0-1048 GCA_046303175.1 Flavobacteriales bacterium | reverse complement strand
GTGCTGCATCTTTCCCCAATACTGCTGCGTTGAGCGAATCGGCTTCCATGTTGAAATGAACCGACTCCTCGATAATGCGAGGGTGTGATTTGAGTTTACGACCGGTTGATGCGCTTCCGGTGAAAGTCACGACATCTTGTGACATGACATGATCCAAAAGCCCCTCGGCGTTTCCGCAAATTAGCTGCAAAGAACCTTCGGGCAAGATGCCGGAGGCGATGATATCGCGAACAACTATTTCTGTCAGGTACGAGGTAATCGTGGCTGGCTTCACAACCGCCGGCATACCGGCAAGCAAATTCACCGCAATCTTCTCCAACATGCCCCAAATTGGAAAGTTGAAAGCATTGATGTGGATTGCGACTCCTTCCCGTGGCACCATAATGTGGTGACCTATAAACGTTCCTTGCTTGGAAAGTTTAGCTGTATCTCCATCTACATAATATCGTTCGTTGGGAAACTGACGTCGCAACGATGCATAGGCAAACAAGTTACCTATGCCACCATCTATATCAATCCAGCTATCAATCTTCGTGGCACCGGTTGCGTAACTCAACTCGTAGTAAGCAGCTTTGCGCTCATTGAGATACATAGCGAGCGCCTTCAGCATGCGGCCGCGCTCGTGAAAGGTCATCTTTCTTAACACAGGACCGCCTGTAGCGCGTGCATATTGCAAAATGTCGCCAAAATGCAACCCTTGTGCTGTGGCAATACCCACAACGTCGCCGGTCACTGCATTCATCAATTGCTTTTCATTGCCGGAACCAAAGGCCCAACCTCCCATTACGTAATTCTCGATACGAGTCATATTTCTTCCTTGAGTTTGAGTGCGAATTTGCGGAAGAATATGGCAATCGAACGACTTTTGAGACTCCTGTTTACAAACAATTCACAGAAAAAACTAAGACTTGCGTTTCCGATCTCCCTTCTTACTGATGGTTCCTCGGTATCCCTCTTCCCTGTTCTTTCGGCTGTCCATGTCGTCTCGAATTTCGGGCTTTGGCTTGTGGGATAATCGTTGCTGCTTACTCTGTTGTGAGTTGGTGCT
>JBKCGW010000339.1:0-11227 GCA_046303175.1 Flavobacteriales bacterium | reverse complement strand
CCTCGTGAAAAGATCCATCGATTTCATTTTTCAGGCATTACTGCCCAAGGATAAATTGTTCTACCCTCTTTTCGATCAGGCTTGCAACAACATGGTGGAAACAGCTAGGACCCTTGAGCATGCGCTCAAGGCAGACTCTGTAAAGCGAATTCAATCGTTTGAAACCATCAACCTCCTGGAAAAGCAAGGCGATGAAATTACCCATGCCATCATGCGCGAAACGGGTAATACCTTCATTGTACCCTTCGACCGCGAAGACATTCACGCCCTAGCAATTGCTATCGACGATGTCGTGGATTACATTAATGGCACATCCAAGCGTCTCGACCTTTACAAGGTTCATCAAATCAGTCCGGCCATGGTGCGTTTGGCCGAAATTATTACGCTGTCGGCTATCGAATTGCAAAGCGCCATTCGGGAAATGAGAAGCCTGCGCAACGTACGAAAAGTAAAAGCGCATTTGCACACCATCAACACACTTGAAAACGAGGCCGACATCATCATGAATACGACCATTGCCGACCTTTTCAAGAATGAAACCGATGCGATGGTCATTTTAAAAACAAAAGAAGTCATCACGTTCCTAGAAAACGCAACAGACAAGTGCGAGGAAGCAGCTCATGTTATTGACAGCGTAATCATTAAATTTTCCTAACACCTGTCATCTATTTCGACTGAACTTTGCTGTCATTCGGATGCTTTAGTTAACATTGCGCCCGAGAAATAAGCCATCGTATTTGCTTGCTGAATGAGCACAACGGGCCAACATTCTGACACTATACCTGTATATGAGTCAAATTAGCCCCATGCAGCGATTATGGCGCTTGGTAAAATCCGAGCGGTCCGAGATACGCAACGTTTATATTTTTTCTCTTTTCCAAGGATTGGTGAACCTCACCCTGCCATTGGGAATACAGGCCATCATCAATTTGCTTCAGGCTGGTGAGCTAAGAGCATCCTGGATTGTGTTGGTGATTTTCGTAATTCTCGGGGTGTTCTTCAATGGTTTGCTACAATTACGTCAAATGGCTATTACAGAAGCCATTGAGCAACGGATTTTCGTCAAATCATCTTTCGATTTCGCATACCGACTTCCAAGAGCTTCGTTCGACTCCGTCAAGTCAAAGTACTTCCCCGAAGTCATGAACCGCTTCTTCGAAATCATGACTGTTCAAAAAGGAATATCGAAGCTTCTGCTCGATTTCTCAACGGCAGCTATTCAGATTATTTTCGGACTCATCCTCCTTTCCTTCTACCACCCACTATTCATATTGCTGGGCCTAATCCTCATATTACTCATTGCAGCCATTTTCAAACTAACGGGAAAAGAAGGTCTAAACAGCAGCCTCGAAGAAAGCAAACACAAATTCGCCGTGGCGCACTGGCTGGAAGAGCTTTCCCGCGCATTCACCACGTTCAAATTGAGCGGTATCACCTCCATGCCTCTCGAACAAACCGATTATCACACTTCGAAATACCTCGATGCCCGCAAGCGTCACTTCGCCATACTGGTCACTCAATACAAGGTGCTCGTTCTTTTTAAAATAATCTTGGCCGCAAGCCTCATCATTGCGGGCAGTGTATTGGTCATCAATGGCCAAATAAACATTGGACAATTCGTTGCGGCAGAAATCGTGATTCTCATGATTATCGGCAGCGTTGAAAAAGTAATTCTCAATATGAGCACCGTTTATGATGTGCTCACGGCATTGGATAAAATTGGCAGCATCACCGATATTCAACTGGAAAGAGAAGGTGGTATCGACGTGCGAGAAACACTGAAGAATGGAGGGGTTCATGTTAAGATCAATAATCTCTCCTATACATTCTCTGATGCACAGAGTCCTGTAATTCAAAACTTCAACCTGGAAATAATGGCCGGCGAACGCGTGTGCGTAGCCGGAGGAAATGGAAGCGGAAAAACGCTCTTGATGAAGCTTCTTACGGGATACTTCGCAGGATTTCAAGGTAGCATCACCGTGAATGGATTGCCCTTGGAAAATATTGACCTGGTTACCCTCCGAGAAATCACCGGTGAAAACTTCACCGACCAAGGTGTCTTCAAGGGAACGGTTGTCGAAAACATCACTTGTGGAAGAAAACACATCGATATTAATCAAGTGATGAATGCTGCGCGTTTGGTAAACCTTCACGACAGTATAACTCACATGCCCGAAGGCTATCATACGCTCATTGACCCGGAAGGAAAAATACTATCCGGTGGCATCCTGCGGAAACTTGTTCTTGCTCGATGCCTGGTTGGCAACCCTCAGCTTATCCTTATGGAAGACAACCTGCAGGCCATCCTACCCGAAGAAAGAATGGTAATTCTGGAGAATATTCTTCGCGAGTTCAACCTTGCAACTATCTTAATCATCAGCAATAACCCCGCAGTGCACCAGCTAATCGGAAGGGTTGTAAACATGCAAAAAGTTTAATTGATTGGCTATGCTCGAACTTTCTGAAACATCCGTAAAAGGAAACATCAATCAAGATAATTTTGAGTCGTTTCGCAAACTTGCGGCCGGGAAAAACCAACGCGTTTTAAAGCGTTCATTGTTTGTGTTGCTTGCTGTCCTCATAGTTCTGCTCTGTCTTCCTTGGACGCAAAATATAAGTGGAAACGGGCGCCTTACTTCGTTGCGCCCCGACCAGCGACCGCAAGCCATACAAACCGTTATTCCCGGCAGAATAGAGCAATGGTACGTTAGCGAAGGTGATTTTGTAAAGATGGGAGATACCATCATGCGAATCTCCGAAATAAAGGACGACTACTTCGATCCTAACTTACTGGTCAATGTAGAAGACCAAATCAAAAGCAAAGAATCCAGCGTATCGGGATACATGCAAAAGGTGGAGGCACTCGATAGACAAATCGATGCACTCAACGAAAGTGCTAAGCTGAAACGTAGCCAGCAAGAGCTGAAAATAAAACAGTCCATCTTGAAAGTACAAAGCGATAGCATGGACTTCAATGTAGCTAAGGGTAATGCTGTCATAGCAAAAGATCAATACGAGCGATTCAAATCTCTTTATGAGAAAGGGCTCAAATCAGAAACAGAGTTAGAACAGCGCGAAGTGGTGTTTCAAAATGCGCGCGCGAAACAAGTAGAGACAGAAAATAAACTGCTCATTTCACGACAAGAGCTTACCAATGTGCGCACTGAATTGAACTCCATTTCGCAAGATTACCGTGACAAAATTTCGAAGGCCGAGAGCGATAAATTTTCCACTATGAGCATGCTCTACGACACAGAAGCCCAAGTAACCAAACTACAAAGTCAGTATGCCGGTTACAGTCAGCGAAGCGGTTTTTACTTCATTACATCGCCTGCCGACGGCTACGTTACGCGCGCTATTCACTCCGGTGGAGGCGAAACCATCAAGGAAGGGGAAGAAATTGTCAGCCTCATGCCTGCCAACTATGAGCTTGCCGTGGAGTTAATGGTTAAACCCATCGACTACCCATTGATTTCGAAAGGACAAAAAGTTCGCTTCATTTTCGATGGATGGCCCGCCTTCGTTTTCAGCGGTTGGCCGGGTGCCTCAGCAGGAACTTATGGCGGGGTGGTCGTTGCAATCGATAATTTCACCAACAATAAAGGAGAGTATCGGATTCTCGTTGCACCCGATCCATCGGATGTTCCCTGGCCCACGGGAATTCGTGTAGGCGCAGGAGCCAGGGGGATGGCTCTCTTGAAAGATGTACCTCTCGGTTATGAGTTGTGGCGTCAGTTCAATGGTTTCCCACCCAACTACTATAAAGCCGATGAAACCAAAGAAGCGAAATAATCAATCCGGTCAAGTGAAATTGATTGCGCTGATGGTGTCGGCATGTTTCACTTGGCAATCGCACGCACAAAGTCAGGAAGTTCTAACCTTCGAGGCATTCAAGACTATGCTCAACAATCACCCGGCTCTTCGCGTGGCCGATTTGAGCGTTGAAAAAGGTGAACAGGAATTGACAAAAGCAAAAGGAGCGTTCGACCCCAAAATTTCTGCTTCGCATCAAAATAAGTTTTTCAAATCGACAGAGTACTACGATCAAACATATATAGGTGTTGAGGTTCCGTTGCGCGCTCCCCTGTTGCTAAAAACAAGCTTCGAAAATGCCAATGGCGCGTATTTCAACCCTGAAGAAACTACACCCAATGGAGGTCTCCTAAATGCAGGATTTGCGGTGCCGCTTGGTCAGGGGCTAATAACCGATAAAAACCGCACAGAGATTCGTCAAGCAGAGGCGTATCAACGCTATGCCGAAGTTGAAAAAAACCGACTTATCCAGGAATTGCGCTTCGACGCATACCGCCAATATTGGGAATGGTGGATGAGCAGAAAGGTCCTCGAGATTAATCGAGAATGGGTTTCCATTGCCGAGCAGCGATTGGCTGATACGAAAAATCGATTTCTCGCCGGAGATATAGCTTCCGTCGATACACTCGAAACAGCTATTCAAGTTCAAAACAGAAAACAAAAACTACAATCGACCGAAGCCAAATGGGCTAAAGAATCGCTCGATCTTACATCACAATTGTGGCAGGAAAACGAATTGAACTACCTGCCCATCGAGTCATTGAACAATGCCGTTCCACAACGTGAGATCAACTTCGACGAAGCATTGAGCAATACCAATATTCTTAATGACCGCTCGAAGAACATCGCTTCCTCAAACCCACAGATTCTTAAATATGCACCTCTCTTAGAACAATTGCGCGCAGAAGAACGGTGGAAAAAAGAACTGATGAAGCCCGTGGTGAACTTGCAATACAATGCTCTCAACGAAGCAACTGCTCCTGTTGAACAAATGCTCACCCTGAATAACTATAAATGGGGCGCACAAATTTCCTGGCCCATCTTCATGCGTAAAGCAAAAGGTGACCTTGGAATTACACGCATAAAAATTGAAGAGCTTGAATTGGAAGCTATTCAAAAAACAACAATCATTCGCAACAAAGCTCTTGCTTCGATACGCCAACTCGAGCTTCTTCGATTGCAGCTTACCAATGTTTCAGCCAACGTAAATAACATGGAACGCCTTCTCAATGCCGAGCGTGATAAATTCAACTCGGGAGAAAGCAGTGTCTTCATGGTCAATACACGTGAGCAACAACTATTCGATTTACGAATTCAAGAAACAGAAATCTCCACACTACTTAAGCTTCAGGAAATCGAAATTCTGTATCTCCTCGGAGAGCTTTAAAATAAAAAAGGGCCGCAATAGCGGCCCTTTTCAGTATTCATTTTCACTTATTAGTTGCCAGTAACAACAACACGCTCAGTGATGGTAGTTCCATTTACATTTCCTGTGATGAAATAAACTCCGGCACTCAGTCCTGTTATTTCATGATTGAAATTGTTAGACGCATTCATCGTCACTTGTTCTACCACTTGTCCTAAGCTATTCATTACGTAGTATACACCCGCTTCATTACCTCGAATCATAAATGATCCTGTGCTCGGATTCGGATAGGCCTCCAATTCAGGGCTACGCAATGTTTCGCTTCCGTTATCTTCAATACATGTAGCTAAAGCAACAGATTTCGAGAACGAAGCAGATTGTCCGCAGGCATTTACATTTCGTAAACTCACACTTCCTGCGCTGCTTCCCCAATTGCAGGTGACGCTTGTTGTGCCCTGACCCGCTGCGATGCTAACGCTATTAGGAACTGACCATGTATGCGTTACACCTGATACAGCCGGAGTAGTGAATACTACACCGGTCTGATTTGGACAAACGGATGCAGCACCTGTGATACTAGCAGGAGTGGCCGGCAAACGCGTTAATGACGCACTGCGCAATGAGCTTCCTCCACAAGCATTGTAGGCACGCACACTGAGTGTTCCGGTGGTGAATGTGCTCGGCACATTCATCACAATCGAGGTTCCGTTGTTGGTCGCAATTGAGCATCCAGTAGGAACCGTCCAAACATAACTTGTTGCTCCGGTCACAGGTGCAATAGAATATGAGAATTGACCACCGCCACACAAGTTAGAGATTTGACCCACAATAGCTGCCGGAGCAGAAGGGTTTTTAGAAAGTGAGAACGTGCGCTGTGCGCTTTGGCCGCAGTTGCTCACTGCACGAACCGCTAACTGACCTCCGGTAAATGCTGAGCCAATCGTTAATGAAATTGAGTTGGTTCCTTGTCCGGAAGATATCGTTGTGTTCGCAGGAGCAGTCCACAAATAACTCGTAGCGCCCGGCACAGCCGAAATAGCATATGTGAAGACCATGCCCGAACAAATGTTGGTAGCTGACCCACTAATTGCACTTGGTGTGCCCGGTATGCTATACACCGTTAAGGTACGGGCTGTGCTCTGACCGAAGCAATTTACTGCACGAACGCTCAGTGAACCCGATGCACCGAAGTTCGATGCAAATGAAACGGTGACCGTTTGTGTGCCTTGACCCGATACAATGCTGGCATTTGTTGGCGCAGTCCAAGTATAACTGGTCGCAGCAGTAACAGCAGTGCATGTAAACGTCTGGGTGCTTCCTGCACATACGTTTGAGGTTGGACCTGTAATTGACGTTGGTGAAGCCGGAACAGCCGTGTTGGCAAATACCGAACGAGAGAACGCTGCACTGGTTCCGCAAGCGCCCACCGCACGAACGCTCAGACTGCCTGTATTGTAGCTAGAATTGAAGCTCAAAGTAATCGTGTTTGTAGTTGAACTTCCTGTTGCGCCCGTTGGCAACGTCCACTGATAAGACGTTGCACCTGCAACTGCGGGAGTAGTAAACACGTTACCCGAAGAATTGCGGCAAACGCCGTATGGTCCGTCTATCGCAGTTGGTGTAGATGGCGCTCCTCCGGTGCCGTTGGCAACGCTTACAGAAGTCGTTGCTGTGCATCCGTAGAAATCTGTTACCGTAACTGAATAGGTTCCGGCTGCCAAATTGCTCAAATCCTCTGTTGTTGATCCATTACTCCATACGTACGAGTAAGGCGCTACTCCGTTTGAAACAGTCAGGTTAATTGATCCGTTCGCGATAGCCGTGCAGGTTGTGTTTGTGGCAGAAGTGCTAAGCGATACATTGCAACAACCCTCATTCACAACACCCGAGCAGTTATCATCCGTAAAGTTTGAACATACTTCAGATGCCTCCGGATTAATGGATGCGTTGTTGTCGTTACAGTCACCACCGCAAGAGGTAAATCCATCCCCATCAACGTCAAATCCTTCATCTATACCACCGGCACAATTGTCATCTATACCGTTGCAAACCTCACTTGCGTTCGGACGAATCGCCGCGTTATTATCGTTGCAATCTCCTCCGCATGATGTGTAACCATCACCATCGGCGTCGAATCCTTCGTCTACACTACCGTCACAATCATCATCCGTTGCGTTGCACGTTTCCTGTGCATTAGGACGTATAGCAGCGCTATTGTCGTTGCAATCGCCGGCGCATGTGGTGTAGCCATCGCCATCTGCATCGTAGCCTTCGTCAATGCTTCCGTCGCAATCTTCATCGGCACCGTTGCATATTTCAAATGCTCCCGGATGAACGATAGAACTGTTGTCGTTGCAATCGCCCTGGCATGTGGTGTAGCCATCGCCATCTGCATCAAAGCCTTCGTCGATTCCGCCCGCACAGTTATCATCGATTCCATTGCAAACTTCTGTTGCGCCCGGACGAACCGATGCAGACGCATCGTTACAATCACCTGATACACCAACATATCCTGCAGGCGCAGAACATGCACTTGCTGTTACTGACGCATTACCAAATCCGTCACCGTCAGAATCCTGGTACCAAACAGCACTTTGTCCTACTGTGATATAGGAAGTCTTCGTTTCGGTATCGGTGAAGCTAGCGTTCGATGAGGTAAGTGTTACCGTGTATGTACCAGGGGTATTGTATTGTACTACCGGGTTAGTAGAAGCGCTTGTTGAAGGTGTGCCTCCTGCAAACGTCCAGCTGTAGGTTGTTGCACCGGTTGACGCATTGGTAAAGTTTACCGATGATCCCTGGCAAATGGAAGTAGAAGAAGCTGTGAAATCGGCCACAACTGTTGCAGCAGTGCCGACACAGTTGCCGATGGTTGCAAGTACATTGTGGTTGAAGTCATTCAACACATCTGCAATGTTGCTGATGCATACCGTACTGCTTGTTAATGTAGAATAGGTTACACGAAGAATTGCAGTTGCATTTGTGTAGGTTGGGACCTTAGTGTTACCATCGCTGGTCACCGCAATTGTATTTCCATCAAAGTGGATGTGCGCTCCCCATGTTGTAGTCGGCAACAAATTCTGAACTCCTGTAATCGTTGCACCAGAAATGTCGAACTGCATTGCCCACAATTCATTTTGTGGATTGCTCACCACAATGTCGAATGTTGAGTTTGCTGTGTTCAAGTTGGCAAGACCCAATGTTACGTTTTCAGGATCTTGAATCTCCGGATCCCAACCGCATGATGTATACTCCAGTGGTGGAACACCTGCATCTTGCTGCTGGTGAATACACTGACCCATGTATGATGCATCTGCGATAGTTATCTCGCCGTCTGCATTCAAATCTGTGCAAGTACTCACGGCAATTCCACCATTAACAGCAGCCTCACCATAGAGGTGCTCATCCTGAGGAGTCAAGTATCCATCGTTGTTAACGTCACCGCTCAACACAGTACCCGGGCAGTTACCTGCACAGTCCGTTTGCGCATCACCGAATGGAATACCCAAACAGTCTTCAACCGCCGGACATGTAGCAATGTTTTTGGTGAAGTTGATGATGTTATTGTTCGCGTCACGACCGAAAGAAATACACACCTGTGCGTAGTTGTTGTCATAACGCAACTCATAGCGTCCGTTTTGATCAGGATCTTGGTCCCAATTTGTGCGGATAACCAGGTAATAAGTTCCTGCAGGAACACCGGTCACATCAATCCATTGACAAGTCAAGCTCGAAGAATAGATATCCGCGCAACCCGCTGTAATACCCATGTTACCACATGAATATTGGGCAGCGATTCCGGTTGGGCACGACAAGTCGAGTACACAGAATCCATTTTTGAATCCAATGTTCGGCATGAGATTACCATTCGAATCAAACAACAAGTACTCAGCATAACCTGCATAGTGATAGTGGTTATGGCATGGGTCAAACGTGAATTGTGAATTCGATGCATTAGGAACACCGATGAAATAGTCCTGTGTTCCGATGTTAGCGATACGTGTAGTGAAACGCAAAATCTGACGTGTTCCAACATTGCTCTGCAAGCAACCTTCATTTACCAAACATGCATCGCCATTGGTTAAGGTGGTTGAGGTCAACGAGCTGAACAGCGCCGGCTGATCCATGAAAAGGTCAGGACCAAGGCCTGAACAGTTTGGATCGCCGTTATAATAGCAAGGGCCTGGCGCACTGGCCAATGGTTGGTAGTTACAAGCCAAAATATCCATGCAACCGGTAACAGGACCCACGTATTCAAAGAATACATCGTAGCTGCTTCCTGCGCAAGCACCGCCGCTTCCAACACGAACGTAATACGTATCACCACCGGTCATGAATACATCTGTTTGCGCTTGAACGCCGCAGAAATCATCGTTGTATGTATACGTTGCTTCGTTGGTGTTATCGAAGTTTGCCATGATGCAGTAGTCGTATACCCAAATGCGTGTATCGCATGCTGCGTAACCGCAAGTAGTAATGCGGTATTGACCGTTTACCGAAGGTGTGAAGACATACCAAGAGTTGTCGAATGGCACCTCGTTCAAACCCAGCACAGCATCGAGTGGATCGTTGCAGCTAGTTCCCTCCGGACAATTTACATAGCGAATGTCGCGTGTTCCAAACTGCGCGCCTTGGGCGACCAAATTACCGTTCAAGTAAACCTTATAATTACCTGTTCCTGTCAAACCGTTTCCGGCTGAGTCGTAAATCTCGAAGCGATGGCAAGTGCTGTTGATGCAAAACGTAGCGTCGTTGCTGGTTCCTTGCGCAACTATGACGTTGTTGTTATCAAAAATCTTCCAAGAAGTTTGCGTCGGGTTTGCGTCGGGTGTGATGTCTACGGTTACAATATCACCCGTAGTAACCAATACGTTGTTATTGGTAGCGGTATTTGAACCTGCTGCATCTGTCACGGTCAATGTCGCCGAATAGGTGCCACCTGCAGGGTACGTCACCACCGGGTTCTGAGCAGTTGAGGTGGAAGGTGAGCCACCAGGAAACGACCAGTTGTATCCGGTAATATTTCCTGAGCTTGTATTCGTATACTGAACATTCAGGCAGTTGGTTCCTGTTGGCGCATAGTTGAACTGTGCTGTCAGAACGGGATAGGTACAAGTACCGTTGTTCTGTGTGGCGCAGGCTGTGTAGTTGGTCGCCTGTGGATCCGTACATCCCAAAATACCTGATGCAGTTACCTGCATGGTAAAGGTTCCAACTACGGCGTTGTAACCACCTGCCTGAATATAGTAGGTGTTACCAACAGTAAGCTGGGCACAGGTGAAAGACAAATAAGAACGGTACGTTCCACCGTAATCATCGTTGCAACCCAACTGTGTGCCACCACAAGCCGAATAAAGCGCTATACGCGTATCGGTATTGGTACCAAGTTGTGTTTCGATAACAACGGTACCGCCTGTGTATACAAACGAATACCAAATGTCTTTGATACCGGTTGTTCCTCCGCAACTGGGGTTGGCTGCATTGGTGACTGTATTTGAATTGTTGCAACTGATGTAGCCTCCATTCACTGTAATAGGAATTGCATTTGCACAAACATCATTTGCTGGAGCCTGCGCCAAGCCTAGCATTGAGAGCACGACACAGAACACAGTAGACAGTAAAAACTGCTTCATGTTTTTGGTAATTTGAGGTTTACGGTTGGTTAATGTCCTTTGTAAGGGATATCTAAAGTAATTGATACATGTCATTAACACAAAACTTTTTTAGAGCTCGACTTGGCAACCTACCTATTCACCGAAATTCGCGACCTAAACAAATTCATAAAGATGCTCTCCAAGGAAACCGATAAAAAACTATTCCTACTCGATGCATATGCCTTGATTTTCCGAGCCTATTATGCCTTCATCAAAAACCCACGAATCAACTCCAAAGGGCTCAACACTTCGGCGATGTTCGGGTTTACCAACGTGTTGCTCGACATTCTGAAAAAGGAAAAACCAAGTCACTTGGCGGTGGTCTTCGACCCTCATGAAGAAACGATTCGAGTGGCAGAGTTTCCGGAGTACAAAGCCAATCGCGAAGAAACAC